>JBKJPO010000548.1:0-2510 GCA_046595095.1 Chitinophagaceae bacterium | reverse complement strand
GCCGCTTAACATCGTATTGCCAATATAGGTGCATATGTTCATGGCAAACATCTGTTCAATGCATCCCCACGTCGCCACATCGGCAATACGCCGGCGTTACCCCTAAATTCAATTTTGCCAATCAAAATAATTGTAATTACTTTGTAAGTACAATATAATATATGGAAATTTCAGTTATCTCAATCGGCAATTCTAAAGGAATTCGATTGACTAAAACATTACTTGAAAAGTACAACATAACAGATACCGTTGAACTCATCCTGGAAAAGGAATACATAATCTTGAAACCGAAAACTTCAGCAAGGAAAGGTTGGGAAAGATCATTCAAGAAAATGCACGAAAATGGGGATGATAAGTTACTTCTTCCTGATGTGTTTCAAGATGAAAACTTAGAGGAATGGAGTTAACTCAATATGAAATTGTCCTGGTTAATCTCGATCCAACGGTTGGCAGTGAAATGAAGAAAACCCGTCAATGCATTATTATATCTCCAAATGAGATGAATAAATTTTTACAAACGATTGTTATAGCTCCAATGACAAGTAGTTCTAAACCTTATCCGACACGAGTTGAAATAAGACAGAAGAAAACTAAAGGCTGGATTGTATTAGATCAGATAAGAACTATAGATAGGCAAAGAATAATTAAATCCCTGGGCTCATTGAATGATAAAGAGGTTTATGCAGTAAAAGCTGTGCTTAAGGAAACATATGTTGACTAAAAAGAAACGACAGGTAACATCGTATTGCCAATATAGGGGCTCATTGCCTCCCGCACATCGCCTATACCCAGCCGTTACATGCCATTTAACACCCACACCCCGTGATAAAAAAACCAAATAAATTACTAAGTCAGAGGCATCCAATTTTTTATTTCATTTCCGTGTGGACTAAACGAATCAAACGTATAATGATTTGGTATTTTGATGGCAATAAATATTCTTCTGCTAAATCAGCAAAAGACCTTGAATTCCGGATTAAAAAACATCAGTCAGTACTACTGAAGAAGCTTGGTGAAAATAATGCGCAATTGCAAATTAATAAAGTAACCAATCTCAAAATTGCTTCTGAAAAAATCAACCGGATTCTCATACGGCCGGGAGAAACATTTTCATTTTGTAAGTTAGTTGGTCGACCAACCAGACGTAAAGGTTATTTATTAGGAATGGAATTGACATTTGGAGAAGCAAGAGCGGGAATTGGCGGAGGCATTTGTCAAATTTCAAATCTGTTGCATTGGCTGGTTATTCATAGCCCGTTAACTGTAACGGAACGTTATCATCATTCGTTCGATCCGTTCCCTGATGATGGAAGAGTATTACCATTCGGTAGCGGTGCAACAGTTTTTTACAATTATCGGGATTTCCAATTTAAAAATAACACAGACCACACATTTCAGATTAACCTATGGTTTTCGGAGAAATGCCTGGAGGGTGAATTAAGAATTGATAAAGAGCTTGAATATGCCTATCACATTGAAGAAAGAGAACATGAATTCTTAAAAATAGAGGATACATTTTATAGAAAAAATGAAATATGGCGCCATAAAATATTAAAATTCGAAGGCGGCAAAGTTGTAGACTCAGATTTGATCACTAAAAATTTTGCGAGAGTAACGTATGTCCCAGAGAACTTTTCTAAAATAGAAAGTGATTCTAATATGCACGGCATGTAACATCATCATATTTGTAGGTGTGTGCATACTAATCTCTGGTGAGCAGAGCCGTTAAAATGTTCCTCCTACTCTTTAAAGACAGAAACCTTAACCAAGGAATAGTAGAGTATTTATTCTTAAATAAAATAGAAGTATATGAAAAAAACTTTTTTTGCAGTCTTTGCAAGTTTGCTTTGCATTTGCATCTCATGTAACGACAGGCCTACTGTTCCAGGTGAGGGAAACGACAAGTTACAAGCTCAAAAAAACCTTAATGCCTGGCATACAGTGGCCATGGCATTTGCGACCGGCAACCAACAGGCTATTGATACCGTTATAGCCGATGATTACCTTGACCATACATCCAGAGGTGATTATAGGGGCAAGGATAGTGTAAAAGCTAATATAGCCAGGTGGCATACTAACATGAAGGACAAAAAGATGGAAATTATTAAGGAGTTAGCCGATAATGATTATGGCTTCTTCTGGATGCGTTGGACCGGCACCAGGAAAGGCGCCGGGGGCATGCCCGCAGAACCATTTGATGTAACCTCCCTTCAAGTGGCGAAGTTCAAAGACGGCAAGGCAATAGAACATTGGGAGTTTATGGAAACGAAAGAAGCAATGAAAGTTGTGAAAAGGATGCAAAAGAGAGGATTGGATAAGATGGATTCGAGCAAGGTGCAAAAATAAATACCATAAAGATTTTACCTAAGATTGCTGTGTATAGTCCTGAAGTAGGTTTACTCCATTTATAAACTAGTAATTCTCGACAATCCGGAAATTATCCAAGGCCTGATCAGCGTACAAGATAAAGAGGATCATATTTACATGCATCTTATTGAGAGTAATAAATT
>JBKJPO010000229.1:0-3483 GCA_046595095.1 Chitinophagaceae bacterium | reverse complement strand
ATTTACGGGAATAAATTTTAAAGTATTGTCCGATCTCATTTCAAAAATTGATCCTGTAGTTGCTAACAAGAGGGGAACATTATTCTATATTCCAGCAGTCATAATTGCATCAGAGTTTTATTTATGGATTGTATCTAAAGCAGAATCTAAACATAAAGACATAAAATCTTTTGTCGCAAAATAAAAATGTGCTTGTTATATGGATTACTAAATATTACTAACTTTTGGTATTATTTGCATCATTAGCCCCGGCAACTTTTTGCAATATCTCTTTTTTATTTACATCGACTATCGTGGGTACTTCCCAGGTTTTCTTGATGCAAGTGTCATTAGGGAACTTTAGTTCGACCATGGTTGCTGGATTTTGTTTTTACAGATCAAAGATAGTCTTAATATCTACAGTGTAAAATAAATTTTGAACCCACTCACCGCAGTGGGAACATTTGCTTCTGAAGGCCACTATAAATTTGATGACTAGCGATAAAATATTTTGCTATGTAAAAAAAGTTTGCACTGTATACCTTTCAATTTCCCCCTCCCCTGTCATTATTTTATCATAACTCCTTAGCCACGCATGCCCCTTATATTTCCCATCTTCTTTGCGAAAACCTATATAAATAGTCGATGGCAATTTATATTTATTCAATAGTATTTTGCATGTTAATGCCTGGCTATAACACCCTGCTTTCCAAAAAGTATATTTATTACTTATACCTATCGCCGTTTTAACATCAGTTCTTATTATTTGTGATTGGGGATCCGGATTTGAAGAGCTTTCGACATTTACCTCACCCAACCATCCTGATACTTTTTTAAAGGGCCTGAAAGCCAAAGTAATTTTTACTAAGGCTGAAATAAAAATGGCTTTGAAGATTAACCATTTTATTCTGCCGGAGAGCGAATATAAGGTTTGGAATTTTTTGAGTAAATGCAAATGACGAGGTTATATTTTAACAAGCACTTCTTTTTCCATCATCGTTTCAATACATGTTAATACCTGGGATCTGCAGAGATCTTCTTCTACATCATATTCTTTTAGGAGGGTGTTTATTATTTTATCTGCAGAAGTTTTTTCTTCCGCAAGTTTATAGATATCTGCACTTACTTTATTCAGGCCAACATAATCTCCTGATTCGAGGTTCATCAACATCATCTCATCCCCAAAAGAGGATGAAATAAATTTATCCCGGTTAATGATAAATTGTTCTTCAAGAGTAATCATATAATCCTTTTATCGTGCGAATTTACGTAAATCTCAAATCATTATGCATTTTGGGCTAGGGGCTATCACTTTTCCAATTTATCTTCAATTCATTTCATAGCCTCATTTTCCCTAACCACCACCAAATCTGCAAGATCAACTGTTATCGGGATCACCCCAACCTGCAGAATCGCTTTTTTACCCCGCAGTTCTCTTACAACACCTACCTGACGACTGTTCTTCATCTTTACCTTTTCCCCGATCTTTATCTCGGCATCAACTTCAAAATATTTTTCATTGAGTTTTTTCTGTTGCTTATCGGCAACGTGTTTTTCACGCTGTTTAAATAAGAGGGCGTGCATCATTTTGATCACCTGGTCTTTGTCATCAGTTTTACGCCATTCAATCACAAGCGCTTTTATATTTCGCTCCATGTCTTTGAGATATGTAAGTTTTTCTTCCGATACCTTGTTCTGATGTTTTAGCAGTTCTACTTGTTGCAGGTGTTCTTCTTTAGCGATCAGCTTTTCCATTTGTTTTTTAAGCCGTTCATTTTCTTTGAGCAATTGCTGGAGTACTATCGTATCCTTGTCAATTTTTTGGAGATCCTGTTCTGTGCGGTTCAATAATTTATCGAGACTAAAATGCCCTTCGTCAACAAGTTGTTTAGCTTTGTTTATCAGCGAATGGTGCAGTCCTATACGTTCTGCGATTGAGAAAGTATATGAGCTGCCTGGCTTACCAACAATGAGGCGGTACAGGGGTTTCAGGTTCTGCTCGTCAAAAGCCATGGCCCCATTGATAATTCCCGCAACCTTGTTAGCCATCACTTTGAGGTTAAGATAGTGCGTGGTCACGATGCCGGTAGCATGTTTCTTAGCGAGTTCTTCCATGATCACTTCTGCAAAAGCGCCTCCAAGATTTGGGTCGCTCCCACTACCGAGCTCATCAATAAAAAAAAGCGTTTTGCCGTTGGCGTTCTCCATGAAATATTTCATGTTTTTGAGATGCGAAGAGTAAGTGCTCAATTCAAATTCAAGGCTTTGAGTATCACCGATATGGATCATGAGCTGTTTGAATATGCCAAACGAACTATCGGGGTTAACCGGTACGAGCAATCCGCTCTGCACCATCATTTGGAGCAGTCCCACGGTTTTCATCGTAACAGTTTTACCACCGGCATTAGGCCCGCTTATCACAAGTATCCTGTTTTTTTCATTGAGGGTCAGGGATACCGGAATTGCAGGTTTGTTTGTCTTCAGGCCATAGAGATACAATAAAGGGTGATAAGCATCTTTCAAATTAAGACCTGCCTGGTCAAATACTGCAGGATAGTTACCATTCATTTCCTTTGCCAGTTTAGCCTTTGCCCGAATAAAATCATATTCCCCAACTACATCCAGGTAAGTTCCTAACAGGCTGGAATATGCGCCGATTTGCGCAGTGAGTTCCCGAAGTATTTTATACACTTCCCTGGTTTCCTGGTGCTCTAATGAAAATATGGTATTGTTTAGGTCTGTTGTTTCCTCCGGTTCAATAAAAGAAGTACGCCTGCTGTCACTCTCCCCATGAAGAATTCCTTTTACCATACGCTTTTGTTCTGCAAATACAGCAAGCACTCTCCTGCCATTGATAAAACTTTCTTCGATATCCGCAAGAAAACCTTGTTTATTCATTCGGCTTACCACTTTGTCAAACAGCCTTCTAAGTTCATTTCTTTTCCGGTACAGATTCAAACGGATGGATGCAAGTTCTGCGGAGGCATTGTCTTTTACTATGCCTGCGTCATCCAATACCTGGTTTATCGCCTGGATGATCAATTTCTCATAATAAGTTTCGCTTACTACCTTCGCCAGTCCCGGATATGCCTGCCTTCGTTCTTCATCAAACCATCGAAAGATGGATTGAATCAACACAGCAAGTTTCTTTACCTGTAAGAATTGCTCGCCGCTAAGCATGGCCCCATTTATCCCCAATAATTTTATTTCACGGGAAATATTAACTACTGGCTCTGAAGGGAAGAGAAGTTTGCCCTGGTCTACAAGTTTATATTCATTGGTTTGCTGAAGTGCAAGATCGATTATATCCTTACGGGTGTGAATCTGCAAAGAAGCTGCTTTTTCGCTGGCGTACTCAGTCCTGCAATTTTCGATAAGCAGGTTCTTTATTTTATCAAATTCCAGTTGGTAGGAAGCGGATTCAGGAAAAAGTTTCATCGGGGCAAAGGTATGGAAGAAAGAGTAGGCAGTTGGCAATCGGCAGTAGCAGTATAAGCATCCCAT
>JBKJPO010000394.1:0-7092 GCA_046595095.1 Chitinophagaceae bacterium | reverse complement strand
TTATTGGATCGCTACTGATTTTCGTTCACTTCTCACCTATCTCTAATTATCTTGCTTCCCAAGAACCCTGGAAAAAAAAAGTCAGAATTTCATGTGCATTTTCCATGGATAAAAATGCAAAAACCTCATCCATGAATTTGTTTGAGTTAACAGATGTCCTACATTTATTATAGTATTACATTATTTAATCCATACATTACAAAAAATATTTATACATGACAGCCGAAACTCTTGATGGCAATATTCAATTCCTTTCAGGAGGGGGCAAAATGGGTGCACTAATTCGGTTAAAAGACTGGACGAAAACTTCGCTGGGTGCTATTGAAAACTGGCCTCAAAGTTTGCGAAGTACGCTTAATATCATTCTACGTTCAAAGTTTCCCATGTTCCTGTGGTGGGGACCTGACCTGCTTTGTTTTTATAATGATGCTTACAGACCCAGTTTGGGGAAATTCGGTAAACATCCTTCTATACTTGGAATTCCCGCAAAAGAAGCCTGGCCGGAAATATGGGATATCATTTATCCATTGATAAAACAGGTGCTTGCTGATGGAGAATCTACGTGGAGCGAAGATCAGTTGATTCCTATCTATCGAAATGGCAAGCTTGAAGATGTGTACTGGACTTTTAGTTATAGTGCAGTAAGTGATGAGTCTGGAAATACTGCAGGCGTGCTCGTTACTTGTTCCGAAACAACCGACAAAGTCAATTCTGCAAATCTGCTAAAGGAAAGTAACGACCAATTACATTTTGCTATTGAAGCTGCAGAGTTGGGCACCTGGGACTCAAATCCACTAACCCATAAATTTTCGGGCAATGCAAGATTAGAGGAATGGTTTGGCCTCCAACCCGGGCAAGAGATAGATCCCTCACATGTCCTGGATATTATAGCCGAGAAAGACAGGCAAACTGTAACTGCTGCAGTGCTTTATGCTTTGCAATATTCATCCGGTGGCCATTATGATATTAGTTATACGATTATTCACCCTACAACCGGGGAAGAAAGAATTGTTCGGGCAAAAGGAAAGGCCTGGTTTAATGTTGAGAAAATATGTTACCGGTTCAATGGCACCTTGCAGGATATAACTGCTGAGGCTTTAGGGCATCGAAAACTTGAAGATAGCGAAGAAAAATTCCGTAGCCTGGCAGACTCGCTACCTGATTTAGTATGGACAAAAGATTCCGAAGGGAACTTTAATTATTTTAGCAAGGCTTTCCAGGAATATTCAGGATTGGATATTGAAAAACTTCTAAAGGAAGGCTGGTTACAGATCATCCACCCGGATGAATGGAAACAAACTGAGCGTCATTGGAATGATTCGCTTTTATCAGGGAATAACCTGGTTTTGACACATCGCTTTCGCAGGAATGATGGACAATACAGGTGGCATTTAAGTCATGCAACACCACAAAGAAATGCTAATGGAACTATCCAGATGTGGGTAGGCGCAAGTACAGATATACAGGAAATTAAAGAGCTGGATGAACAAAAAGATTATTTCATCTCCATGTTAAGTCATGAATTGAGAAATCCCATAACTACCCTCTCTGGATATATTCAAATCTTGCAGTTAAAATATAAACCGGACCATGATCAGTTTTTAAGTACCTCCCTCACTACTATAGATAAACAGGTGGGCAAGCTCATCAAATTGATTGCAGATTTGCTGGATGTATCAAAAATTAAAATAGGAAGCCTTACATATATAAAAGCAAACTTTAATCTAAATCAATGTATTAAAGAAATAGTTGCCGAGGCAGGCTCAATAAATCCTGAACATGAAATCATTTTTTCTGACTGTTCTGATGTTTTTGTGTTTGCTGATAAAGAAAGAATAGGTCAGGTTATTATTAATTTGCTGACAAATGCAATAAAATATTCTCCAGGTAAAAATGAAGTAACCGTGGAAATGCGTGTTGTTGAAGATTGCGTAGTGGTCACAGTGCAGGATAATGGAATTGGGATAAATGAAAAAGACCAGGCAAAAATATTTGAACGCTTCTATAGGGTTGAAGGAAAAAATGAAAAGAAATTTCCGGGGTTTGGTATTGGATTATTTATCGCTTCCGAGATCATTCACGAACACAAAGGAAAAATTGGGGTAAAAAGCAAACCCGGGAAAGGCTCAGCTTTTTATTTTTCATTGCCAATAATTCGGGAAAGCGATTGATGAAATATAGCGGATTGATTAATGCTGAAGCTCTTTAAATTCGCAATCTCCGTTGACTATCAGAAATCAATTATGAAAGATAATACAACTCATAAGATGGGGAGTACAAGCAGATGACAGATATTTTACCTGGCATTTTGTATCCAAAATTCAGTTTACAATAATTTTCACCGAAATTATATTACATTAGATTCTTCTTTAGCAGCTACCTATTTTATTCCCTACACGAAATTTGAATTTTCATCTATTAAGGTCAGTTCATGGTACAACCATTTCATAAGCAGGGTAAAAAATTGATCGGCCATGAATATCCACCGGCAGAAGAGGCGAGGAATGTGGAAGACATGATCACAGAGATGAAGTCGCAATTGCAAAAGCTTTACCCTGATGGCGGAACATTGCGGCAGGCGCATCCTAAAATGCATGGATGTGTACATGCAGAATTTACTGTAGAACCTGGCCTTCCGGAGAATTTACAAACCGGTATTTTTAAAAAAGCGTCTACATATCCCTGTCTGCTGCGCTTTTCAAATGCGAATTCGAAAGTACAGGCAGATGCAAAAAAAGATATCCGCGGGATGGCAATTAAATTATTGAATGTGCCCGGAGAAAAACTTTTGACCAATGAGCAGAATGCTACCGAGCAGGATTTTCTTTTGATAAGCCATAACATTTTTGTTTCTCACAACCTCGCTGAATTCCAGAAAACAATTAAAGCGGTAACCAGTGGCAAAATACTTGGCTATTTCTTAAATCCCTTTCATTGGGGCGTACTTTTTAGAACACTCAAATCTTTCAAAGTTTGCAATCACGTCCTTGATATTTCCTACTGGAGCACCACGCCTTACCAGTTTGGCGATATCACGAAAGCTGTAAAATATCATGCAAAACCTTCCGCCAACCAGGCATTAGCCTATGAGGATACCAAATCTGCCGATTACCTGAGGGTTAACCTGGCGGCTACATTAGCAAAGCAAGATGTTTACTATGATTTCTTTGTGCAATTTCAAACCGATGCTGAGCTCATGCCGGTTGAAGATCCCACTGTAGAATGGAAAAGTGATTTTATTAAATGTGCTACTATCAAAATTCCTAAACAGGTTTTTGATACCCCTTCGCAAAATGCTCTTGGCGAAAACCTTTCTTTTACTCCCTGGCATAGCCTACCGGAGCACCGCCCGATAGGTGGCATTAACCGCGGAAGAAAACATGCATATGAAGCTATGGCTTCTTTCCGATTGGAGCGAAATCATGTTGATTTAAAAAATACGGCCGCGGCAATTGATTCAAAATCAAAAAATACAGATATGACCAATCCTGCAAACGAACAAATTGTACAGCAACTTTTTACCAGTTACCTCAAAGGTGATCTTACAGGCGTAGTTGCATTGCTGGATCCCGCAGTTGTATGGCTTGAACCCGGTTCACCCGATATTCCTTTTGCAGGAACTTTCACAGGACTAACTAATGTTGAAAAAATGTTGGGGATGGAAGGTCAGTTACTAAAGGTTACCAGCTTTGTACCGAAAGCATATTTTTCCAACGAAAATATTGTAATCGTGCTGGGTGCTGATTCTGCAAATGTTTTAGCTACAGGCAAAAGCTATAGTACAGATTGGACGATGGAGTTCACATTAGCTAATGGGAAAATTATAAGGGTTCAAACTTTCATGGATACAAATGCTATTGCAAAAGCATTTGTTTGAGATATGCTCGCTTTGCGAACGAATCTTCACAATCTCATATTGTCGCCAGGTACCTGATAACAGTTATAGAAGGAAAGAAAAAATAAGCCCCACCTTTTATTGTAATAAACCTTTGTAACCCTGAAATACACTGGCTCGCCGGCTTTCCCTGGATAGTAAAATTTTGCTCATAACCTTCCATAGGAATTTCTCTAACCCCGATGATTGGATCCGGATCAGCGTATAATTCTTTTACGTTAGGATAGTTGCCCCAGGTATATGAAAGAAATTCAAATTGTTTTCCGATATCAGCGTTGAAACAAAGAAATAATAAACCCACTTCACCATCGGGTTTAAAATTTTCCGGGGAGCCCTCAAACGGAGTTCCATAAAGCCTGCCACGCCGAAGGATGCGATGGCGCTTTGTAAGTATCAGAGACTCTTTACTTCCATTTTCTTCAAATGTATCCCGTGGATTAATCCTGCGAATATGGGCCCCGAATGGACATTTCATACCCTCTTTATCATCGGCATATTCAAAACTATCATCGTCGGTTAGAATACCCGGATCTTTATCAGGATGGCTGACCAGCGGTGTTCCACTTGGCCATCGTCCCATCATCTTTGATGCCAGGCGAATACTCTCTTCAGTATTTAGTTTCCCATCTTCGCTTTTTGTTTTCTCATTCATAAATTTCCAGAAAGCTTCAACATCTTGTTGCATCTGTCTCACTACCATATAACTTCCATTGCGGCCAATATCTTTATGACCTGTCCCAGAAACATCAGCAGGTAATAAATTCATATTTCCCTGAGCATTTGTAATAATTGGAGTATCAGGAAAAACCCCGTATTCATTTTTATATCCCATTATAAATTCACCCGTGGCCACTGTATTGAACGTATGCCCCGTCCTTCCTGTGCCTTCTATGATAGGTTGTGCAATGCCATCCCGAAAACCAAAATGCTCTTTATTCTCAGGCAAAGTTTGTCCGTCAAGAATTCCTAACTCCCTAAGACCGGCTGCTGAAAACTGTAGTTTAAGTTTTTCGTAGTAAGTAGTTGTTAATTCTTCAGTAGCTCCGAAAATCAATAATAAAATATGTAACTCTTCATTATCAGGTCCTCCCCAATTCCATTTTCCTGGTTTGCTCTCGTCATAATCTCCCAATAATCGCTGACGATGTGGAGTATACATACCCTCAGAGAATTCACGGCTGAAGTTCTGAATATTTTCGCCTGACATTTCAATAGCACTTAAGCCTTTTGATGTGAAAGCAATATTGAGGCAATTGGTAGTAACAAGATGAGTTGCATCTGTAATCAAAGTGGAAATGGAATTAATCCAGGCTTTTGTTGCTGCAGCATTTGTAACATGCAGCATCACGTACCTGGAATTATGCATTCGTCCATAACCCTTTACTATCAAGCCTTGTACGTCACTCAATTCAATACTGATCATATTAACCTGGTTTAAAAGCGTTTCAAAAATTGTTGCGCCTGGTCCTCGTCCAAATCTTTCATTACATCAACCCTGATATGCGAATTGTTCACAATATTTTTTATGGAAAGATGAGGATATGCTGAATACCAAACCTGTGTTTTTATTTCATAGTATCTTGACCAGGCCAGGAAATGCTCTGCATCGTAAGCTCCGCCCGTTACCAAAAAATTAGTTTTTGGAAAGCCCACAGTATTACTCCAAATGGCCGTAAGGCCCCAACCAGACTTATCAATAAAATCACCAAGATATTGCTGCCAGCTTCCATCAAAATTGCTGAGGAACAGCATTCTCTTATTGTTATCAATCATCAACCATCTTGCAAAGTGGATTGTTGGTATTCCCATCAGGTTGTTTTCAATAAACAAAAATCTTATGAGCCCGGTTGCCAGTAACATGAAAGCTTTTACCGTGATCAAGCGAACTCTACCTGGCTTCATTTCCAATACCTGTGTAAATTGATTCTGGAATTGCAAGTCTTCGTACTCCTCCAGTTCAAGCATATGTTTTTCATCAATTTGGCTAGGACTCAAACCAAGTGGAACGTCGTGACGCTCATAAAAAAAATGAACGATTAATACCCAAATAATTATAACGGGCAATAGAATTAAGAGTATTAAGCCTAATAATATTAACTCCGGCCAATTCAATTTTGGAAGAGGTATAGATGTTTTTGCCCAGTCAAATTCCGGGTTCATGGCAATACTTTTTTTAAATTCCTGGTGAACTTGCTTTGCAGATACGTTTTGCCAGTTGCGGCTATTCAAAATATTTCGAAGATGATTTCTTAAAATGCTTTCCTGTTTTATTTGTGTGATACTTCTTCCGGGCGCTCCACGATAAAATGCCATTGGCTTCACCATCCATTTTTTAAAATAGATAATTCTTTGATCAGTATTTCTGGATGAGACAGCTGGGTAGCCCTCACAACATTCATATATTCTGTCCATAAGTAAGGCTACACTGCCAGAAGCCAGGTCAGTAATATGTTTATCAAGTTCACCATCGAAATTACTTGAGAAAGCAAGCTGGGGAAAATAATGCTGGCCATTAGTATCTGCTTCCTCCAAAATTATCCATCGGCAATAATGGATAGTGCCAAGATTTTCAAAATCCACATGCTTTTGGGCAATTAGTTCCTGGTTTATTTCCTCCAAGACATTCCTCAGATTCACTAACATGTCCTTGCTTATAGGAACAATTACAGTAAGCGGATTTTGATGACTCATAATTATTAGGGGATTGCATAAAATATTATCTCTCCAATATCAAGCCTATGATTAAGAAATTAAAGTAGATTCCGAAATGATCGTTTTTGATTCTACTTTTCCTCCTGCAAGTCTGGCTAAATATGTTTGTGCAGCAATTTTACCTGAAACTATCAATCGATCTTTATCAACCGTACTGATATCAAAATCTGTGGCAGGTATACAGAGATCATCAATGATAACGGTTCTATTTTTCAATTCAGGTTCCATATTAAAGTCAATGCTTTGAGCCTCCAACAAACTCTCAAACAAATGAGAAACGTAGTGAACAGGAGAATTAAATGTTAAATGGCGTAAACATTTGGGCTTATCATTTGGCGTTTGCAGGTATAGGCCTATAGCCTCATTATTAATAATTTCACCCTCGGGCAAAAAACGCTCGCCATCAAAAAAAGAAAGTGGATAATTATAAGCAATCCCGCCATCGGCATATAAATGCTCAGTATGCGAGGGTTCTGAAAATCTCC
>JBKJPO010000373.1:0-5576 GCA_046595095.1 Chitinophagaceae bacterium | reverse complement strand
CCGCGAAATGTACCAGGTGTTTAACATGGGATGCAGGATGGAAATTTATACTGATGAATCCTTTGCTGACCAGGTAATCACTATTGCCGAAAATTTTGGGATTGATGCCAGGATTATTGGAAGGGTAGAGGCGGCTGAACAAAAATCCCTGGAGATCAGACTTAATGAGAGTTCAATTTTCTTCAAATAGTATTTAGGAGTAAAATGATAAAGCCTGTGAGCTTTTTTTAACAGTCTCTTATTAACTTTTTTTAGCCGGATAGCATTATCCCTGTAACTTTGAAATAATTGTGTAATGATTAATTTTATATAAATACATAATTAATCATTAACCATTTAGCATTAATAACAGACCATGTCAGAACCAATTCTTCAACTTACCAACGTCAATATATACCAGGGGAGTTCTTTGATTCTCCAGGATGTCAATATTTCCGTTAACCGCGGCGAGTTTGTATACCTGGTTGGAAAGACGGGCACAGGTAAATCAAGCTTACTTAAAACATTATATGGTGATTTGCAACTTACCGAAGGTGAAGGCCGTGTTGCCGGCCATAATCTGAAAGAAATTACATGGAAGAATGTTCCTTATTTACGCAGGAATTTGGGCGTGGTGTTCCAGGATTTTCAGTTGTTAACTGATAGAAATGTGAATGACAATCTTAAGTTTGTATTAAAAGCCACAGGTTGGAAAGATTTGAAATTGATGGATGACAAGATCGCTGATGTTCTGGAAAAAGTTGGGTTAAAAACGAAAGGTTTTAAAATGCCTTTCGAACTGAGTGGTGGCGAACAGCAACGCGTAGACGTAGCAAGGGCCTTACTCAATTCCCCTAAACTAATTCTTGCCGATGAACCTACTGGTAATCTTGACCCCGAAACATCCGATGAGATTATGCAACTCCTATTTCATATCAGCCGCGACTTCGGCACTACCATAATAATGGCTACACATGATTATATGGTAATTAGTAAATTTCCTGCAAGAACGATTAAAACTGAGCGAGGAAGGGTTTGGGATAATGCTAGTATATCAATGGTATAAGTTTCTCTGCATTAAGATCGTTGTTGAATATTCGTTGCAAAATTCCCTGTCGAACCTGTAATTGCTGGTCGGTGAATGGTAATTTGTAAAGCGATTCAACTGCCTGGCAAAACGATTTTGCATCTGTTGCAATTTCGCATGCAACTCCTAAACTTGTTCCTGCGATGGTTTCCTCATTTACCAGGCAATGTCTGCCATTAAAAAGTGCGTTCAATAATTTTATCTTTACTCCGGTTTCATTAAATGATGGAATAATGTGAATGTGGGCTTTACTTACCAGGTCACGCATTTCCTGCTCGCTGGGATTGGCACACAAGCATGTACATTCCTGCTGAGCTACCATTTTCTTTAAGGCCTCCGATGGATTTTTTCCTGCAATAACGAATGGTAATTTGAGCCGGGAAAATACTTCCTGTATTAACCAGGTTGCAGCTTTTTCATTTTCAGCCACAGATAAATTTCCCTGGTAAAGACAGAAATTTCCAGTTCCAACCTGGCCGGCTGCTAAAGTATATGGTATAAAAACAGGGAGGTAGGAGATTTGATTCGCATTAAATTCTTCGCGGTAAGTCTGCACATC
Source organism: Chitinophagaceae bacterium (assembly GCA_046595095.1). Taxonomy (GTDB): domain Bacteria; phylum Bacteroidota; class Bacteroidia; order Chitinophagales; family Chitinophagaceae; genus Ginsengibacter. The sequence goes on along the minus strand of JBKJPO010000373.1, from coordinate 3,951 downwards.
CTTCTCGCTAACGGCAACAATTTTCGCTTTTAATGCTATCTTTTTTTCATATTTTTTTAGCAGGAGGCTTTCATACCAATAATATATTTTCTTTTTTAGAGATCGTGTTGATGCCATGATTCTCCTGTAATACTGGTATTCGACATTGTGTAAACGTAAGATTATCTTTCTTCCCGGTAATTGATCCTTGTAAAGAAAATAGGTAGTATGTATACCTTCCATTATTATTGGGTAATTGTCTTTCTTCAAATTTTCTATTAACCTATCGTTGGCACGTGATGCAACAATATAGGGTATGGTAAATGAAAACCCGTTTGCGCCACGGTTACGATCATAATAATGTACTTCTTTACAATATTTATTCAACTCATCCTGCTTACCACGGCCATAGTCAAAACAATGCAGGTAGATTTTTATCCCATGTTTATGCAATGATTTTATTTTGTAAAAAAGATCAAACACTCCACCATAATCCGGAGGGTAGGGAACGTCGAGACAAATAATATGGAGGTATTGGTTAATGTTTGATGTTTAATTTACTGTTTAATGCACTGATTAATGTTGATGATTAATGTGAAAAATCAAAGCCTCTCCAATATTCAATAATCATTAACCATTAAATAAGTCTTTATAAAATTTCAGCAACCGCTTTTCCTCTTCCTGCCAATTGAGAATTTTTCTTGTAGCGAGACAATTTTTCACAAGGCTTTCATATAATTCTTTATCTTCTAACATTTGATTGAGTTCCTTCGCCAGGTTTAATGGTGAAAGATCATTAACCAAAACAGCAACATGATACTGATTGTTCAGTTCACGGTATACAGGAAAATCTACACAAACCTGTGGTATGCCGGCATGGATGTAATCAAAAAAACGATTGGCAAGGGAAAAATAATTACTCAACCCCCGATCATCAAAAAGCGTAAGGCCGATGTATGCATTATTGGTATAATGATTTAGATCTGAAGGAGAAATTTTCCCCTTAAATTCGATTTTATCTTCCAACTTATTTTGTGCAACCAGTTCTTTTACCTCCTGCATGAAATTACCATCGCCACAAATCAACAGCTTTGAGTTTACATCCTTCATTGCCGGGATCAGGGTCTCAAAACTGCGGCCCTCATTTACTGCTCCCTGGTAAAGAAGATAACGTTCCTTTTTTTCATGAACTTCGAAGTCTTTTAGAACAGCAATGCTTCTTATCACCTCATAATTAACGCCATACATTTTATTAAATTCTTCAGCAATCGGTTTGTTTACCGAGTATCCGTTGGGGAACTTCGGAACTGCAAATTTCTCCACCCTTTTCCAGAATCGATAAATGTTTTTTCTTGTAACGATTTCCTTCATTTCACAGAAAAGTTCATGCGCATCATAAACCCTTGGAACTTTTTTAATTCTTGAAATAAAATAAACAGGCAGGATCGTGTCCAGGTCAATTGCACAAATGCAATCTATCTTTTGAAAAAGCAGGAAAAAAAATAAACGGGTATTGTATTCAATATAAAAAAGCTTTCCTTTTGAAAAAAAACAATTTAGCCTCTTCTGTCTGAAGACCTCAGTTTTCAAGACTATCGAATTTTTCATCTTTCTCCCAACTAATACTACATCAAAGCCCGTATTAGCCAGCGTGGTGCAGATCCTGATCATGCGCTGGTCGTAATTAAGGTCATTGGTAACTGTAAAGAAGATTCTCGTAGCCATTGTTAAATAGATGGCAATAGTAATGAATAAATTAAACAGATGCAGCAGATCTGGTAAGGAGCATTTAACCATAAGTGATATTGAATAGGAGATGCTGTTTAAAATTTCATTAATAATCCTACGCGTTCTAATAACTTTTCTTATTGTTGCATACCTAAAACAACTAAATATGGATAACGTTCTCGACTCTTACGAACAGGAAACAAAAATTCGCCCTACTTTTCTGACAGTATTATGCATTCTCACTTTTATCGGGAGTGGATTTGGCTTGATCAGCAATAGCATGGGGTATTTCCAGGCAGATAAAACCGCTGCGGAAATGGTAACAGCGAAAAATGAAATGGCAAAAGATCTAAGTGGGAAAGACGGAAAATTCCAGAACCAGATGATGGATAGTTTGAGTTCTGCTTTCACCCCTGATAATCTTCGTAAAAGTGCGCTTGGTGGGCTTGCAACTTCAATACTCTGTCTTATTGGAGCAGTCATGATGTGGCAATTGAAAAGAACCGGTTACTATATTTATATCGTAGGGGCGCTTATCGGTATGGCAATTCCCTTCCTCATCTTTGGGACAGGTAACATTTTTGCGATCGGAATGTCTGTCTTCACCGGCTTCTTTGGATTACTTTTCATTGTACTTTATGGGCTCAATTTAAAGAGTCTTCGATGATTGTTTATCGGTAAACAATTTTCCTTACCTTTGCAAACCGATAAAAAAAAGTGAATAATAAACTATTTTCCAAAGATGTCTCATTTAACAAGTGAAAAAAAGGCGAATATTTTCGCAGAATTTGGTGGTCTTGCAGCAAATACAGGTTCTATTGAAGCCCAGGTTGCCATGCTTACAGAAAGAATTAATCATATCTCCGGCCATCTGAAAACAAACAAAAAGGACTTTTCCAGCCAACGCGGTCTTATGCAAATGGTAGGCAAGCGTAAACGGCTCCTGACTTACATGAGCAAACATAATCTTACCGGTTATCGTTCACTCATTGAGAAGTTAGGACTGCGTAAATAATTTTATTTTACAATGATATTAAAAGCTATTCCCAACTGAAACTTACGGTTGGGAATACTTTTTTTATAATCAATCATAAACCAATGATCCCAACTCCAATTTCAGTTACATTCGATATAGGCGACGGCAGGATTGTGACTATCGAAACCGGCAAATTGGCCAGGCAGGCCGATGGCTCGGTTACAGTCCGTTTAGGCAATTGTATAATCCTGGCAACTGTTGTTGCCAATCGTGAACCAAAAGAAGGACAATCATTTTTCCCGTTATCAGTTGATTACCAGGAAAAATTTGCATCTGCGGGCCGGATACCCGGTTCCTTTTTTAAACGCGAGGCCAGGCTTAACGATTATGAGATTCTAACTTCACGTCTGATTGATCGGGCATTAAGGCCATTGTTTCCTGAAGATTATGTTTGTGAAGTTCAGGTATTGGTTACCCTTATCTCTTCTGATGGTGAGGTGATGCCGGATGCCCTGGCTTGTCTTGCCGCTTCTGCAGCCCTGGCAGTATCTGATATTCCTATACAGGAAATCATTTCTGAAACAAGAGTAGCCATGATTAATGGTGAATTGAAAATTAACCCGAACCGTACTGAATTAGCCGATGCAACAATGAATTTTATCATCGCGGCTACAGAAAAGAATATAATGATGGTAGAAGGTGAGGCATACGAATGCAGTGAAGAAGACCTTATTAGGGCGATAGAGGTTGGGCATGAGGCTATTAAAATCCAGGTGAAAGCACAGCAGGAACTCAGGGATAAGATAGGCCAAACAGGAAAAAGAACTTACGCAGCTCCTTATCGCAATGAAGAGCTTCACCAGAAGATCAATGAATTTGCTGAAGAAAGAATCAAAGAAATCGCAAGGGCCGGCTCTGCAAAACACGATAGGAGCGACGCTTTCGAAAAACTTAAGATAGACCTGGTAGAGCATCTTGGTGTATTACCAAATGAAGATGTTCCGTTGGTTAGACATTATTTCAGCGAGTTGCAATACCATTACGTTAGGGACATGATCCTTAATGATAAGCGACGGCTTGACGGCAGAGGACTTGAGGATGTTCGCCAATTAACGATGGAAACGGATATTCTCCCCACGCCCCATGGTTAATTGGCGAACATCCTCAAGTCCTCTGCCGTCAAGCCGGCGCTTATCATTAAGGATCATGTCCCTAACGTAATGGTATTGCAACTCGCTGAAATAATGTCTAACCAACGGAACATCTTC
>JBKJPO010000182.1:0-8468 GCA_046595095.1 Chitinophagaceae bacterium | reverse complement strand
TTTCCCTTCATAAAAATGCAGGATAAATTCCGGGATATTCACCAGTATAAGCTTCCCTTCAGGCTCCTGTGGCATCCATCGCATTCTCCCCATATTCATTAGTATCTGCTCCAGCCTGGTAGTAGCCGAAACATTCATGTCTTTTATTAGTAGTTCTGTGATGATGCCATCAGCTTTATAACCCATTCTCGTTTGGAATACTTTGACTCCTGTTGTAAGAGAATCATTAAAAATCCGGGATGAATCGCTTCCTGGCATATCACCTGTTAATTGTAATCTTTTTTTGATGGCTGCGATTTCCGGACCAGAAGCGCCGGGGACTATCTTTTTCTTCAGCGGAATAGTCCCCCATCCTCCATTGGCTGCAATATTATAATAAGTACCCAACTCATCTTTCAATAAGGAATAAGCCTGGTTAACATTCTCAAAATATTTATCGTCCTTATGTTTTTTTGTTAAAAGTGAATCTGCAATACTCAGTGCATCAGTTTTTTTGACAGGAATGAAGCGTTCCATTTCCTTACGTTTTACAAAACCCTCTTCATAATTATCTAGAGTATACTGGATAAAATGTCTTGTGAGTCCAAACTCGATGATAAGTCCACTTTTATCCCCGGCTTTTATTTTAGCTATCTCCCCGTTATTCCCATAATCTGAGATCATTTGGTCCAGAACTCTTTTCAGGCTTTTCTCCCGGCCATCTTTCAACTTCCCACCTGAAACCTCATAATCAAGAAGGTTCCAAAAACCATATGCCTGTTCAGATAAACCTGCACTTGAAAACCAGGCATATTGATAATTCCGGGAATTATAAAAACTGCGCATTCTCCTTGTTAGGGTATCAGATAATTTATTTTCAGTAATGTAACTTTCCATAACAGTGCTGTCGAAAAAAAGATCACTGAATGCATTAGACGCATTGATCGTAAGGTCTCTTTTGCTCACCTTCTTCTCAAGCTCAGTCTTATTCCTTTTTGATTTTTTCTCGGTAGTATCTGTTTTATCTGTTTTACTGTTGTCCTGGCAACTTACCAGGCTGGACCAAAACAGAAATGCAATCAATAGTATTTTATTCATAACTCTCGATTTTACAAAATTCATGCCTCTATTTGGTTTATGCCGGACAGCATATCCTGCCTTTGGTTAAAGTTTCGCCCACTATGGCAGTAAAAAATTTTAACCTTGATTTTATTGATATCTTGCACCATTTTTCAACTGAAATATAAAATTAGCCAAATGAGAAAAACTATTCTCTCTCTTTCGTTACTCTCTTTTCTACTTTCTGTAAAAGCCCAGGAAGAAAAAATAGATTTGGAAATGATTAATAAAATCCGGGATGAAGGATTGAAAAATTCCAAAGTTATGGATATTGCTTTCTACCTAACAGATGTAAACGGTCCACGTCTCCAGGGTTCTTCCGGCCATAAGAAAGCGGCTACCTGGTCTAAAAATAAATTGGCAGAATGGGGATTAACCGGTGCCAAACTTGAAGCCTGGGGAGAATGGGGAAAAGGTTGGGAGCTTGAAAGATCATATGTTGGTATGGTAGCTCCATGGTACAAACCCATTATCGCATTTCCAAAAACATGGACGAGTGGGACAAAAGGTATTCAACAAGCTGAATTATTATTGATCACTGCAAAGGATTCTGTAGAGCAGGAAACCTATAGGGGCAAATTGAAAGGAAAAATTCTGATCCTTTCGAGGATGGATACCCTAAAACATAGTTTTATTGCGGATGCTTCACGCTACACGATGGAAACTTTGCAGAAGATGTCTGCATACGATCCGGCAACGGCGCCCGTACGCAGGCGGGATGCGGGTTTTGGTGGGCCGAAAAACGGTCTGTTTAGTATAGCCAGGTTTAAAGAAATGGCCAAAGCAGAAGGTGCGCTTGCTATTTTAAGCACATCTTCCCGCGGGCATGATGGTACTTTGTTTGTACAAGGCGGAGGTGCTTATACCACAGGCTCCCCTGAAAATTTCCTGGATATCGTAATTGCTTATGAAGATTACATGACTATGATGCGGCTTGCCAAAAATAACATCCCGGTAAAATTAGAAATGGACGTCAAGACTAAATTTTACCAGGATGACACTAAGGGCTACAATGTGATCGCTGAAATTAAAGGCACTGATAATAAATTGAAAGATGAACTCGTGATGCTCGGCGGCCATCTTGATTCCTGGCAGGCTGCTACAGGAGCAACAGATAATGCTGCCGGATGCGCAGTAATGATGGAAGCTGTACGCATCTTAAAACAACTTGATGTAAAACCGCGCCGGACAATTCGTATTGCATTATGGGGTGGTGAGGAACAAGGATTGATTGGCTCGAGAAATTATGTAAAGAATCATTTTTCAGACACGCTTTCTAAAACACCAAATGCCAACGGCGATAAGGTATCTGTCTATTTTAACCTGGATAACGGTACCGGTAAGGTGCGCGGTATTTACGCACAAGAAAATCAAGGTGTAAAGTCGCTCTTTACAAAATGGCTGGAACCATTTTATGACCTTGGCGCAACAACTGTTACTTTACAAAATACCAGCGGTACTGATCATCTATCTTTTGATGGCATAGGAATTCCCGGATTCCAATTTATCCAGGATGAGATAGAATACGATACCCGTACTCACCACACAAACATGGATTCTTACGATCACCTTATCGCCGATGACTTGAAACAGGCAGCTACTGTTATTGCCTCGTTCGTTTACCATGCTGCGATGCGGGATGAAAAACTACCTCGAAAAGTGCGTAGACCAGCAGCACCGGCCGAAAGCCAGGCCAGCAAACCTAAATGATTTTTACTGGATCAATAGGAACTGGATGAACTTTTTATATTTATCAATAAAGAATTACTGACTTATTGACTAATATAATTATACGAAGTATAAATATCTTTTATTTTGAAGTCTTTCAATCAAATTATGAGTAAGATGCTCCCTGCACACTCACTACCCATATGAATTTTTTGGTTTAAGTTTACCCTCAAATGATCCAGGATAATTTTCAATACTATTTACTGGGATTATTTCCCAAAGACAACTCCGCAATTAGTTATTCATCGATTAAAGAATTATCAGCTAATCAAATTAAATCTGATAAAGAAATTAAAGAAGCCATAATTCAACTTACGGCGGAAAAATATATCAAAACTAACCTCAAAGGCTTTGCTATTACAGAAGAAGGTTTATCAGCACTAGAAAATTATAAGGAGCCGGCACCAGAACTATCAAACATCGAAACTACTGAGATAGAAAGTAAGGAAATTGATTCAATTAAAGAAAAAATGCACACCGGCGTTGATTTTACTAGCAATGGAAACAAGTTAATTGCAAAAATCATTTTGCTTAAACGTCATAGAAGTATTGAACGAATTGCTGCCCTGGTAGTTGTTGCCGGAGCATTTGCCTTTGGATATTATTTTGGTGGAATGAACCCCTCTGAAGAAAAGAATAGAATTCAGCAAGAAAACCAGCAGCTGAAGCAAAAATCGGAGTCTCTCATCCAACAAATTTTCGTGGATTCTTTAAGGCTGGACTCGTTAAGATGAAATTAATTTGCCACCAAATGCTTCGCATCAGTTAATGGCAATTCATTTTTACTTTCTCCCGGTTCAAAAATCCTGAGATCTTGTTTTTTAAGCCATCCTTTCGACCTTTTATTACCTGAGTTTACAAATTCGATATAAATAAAATTATTGGAATCTTTAAGTGCGGTAAGTGTTTGACTCGGTGCTAAGAGGTAGGCGTTGCGCCTAGTCTTAGGATCAGCATTATTATGAAAATAAGCTTTACCCGACTTTAATTTAAATTGCTTTAATGCAGTTGTAGAATCTATTTCCAATGCCCTAACCTGTTTTGACTTCAGCTTATTAGCCTGGCTCTTTACAAAAGGGTTGTTGAAAAATAATAACACTGCTACGAAAATTATAGAACAGCACACCAATGGGATAGAAGCCTTTTTTAAAAAAGATCTTTTTCTTGCAGGGAAATAAATTGATTCATCTTCCACGACCACGATTGGTGGATCTACAATCTTTACGTTGGAAGCCAACTCCCGATAGTGCATATCACTTTGCCTCGCTTTATCCTGGTATTCAAGAACCAATGACTTGAGGCGTTCGTTTTCATTTTTAATAATGGTAAGCATCGCGAGGGCTTTTGCATTAATCTCCACAGCTTCCACACGCTTATGCATGATGTGCTCGTAGAGTTCACTGCCATCTTTAAACCTGTCGAATGGATTTTTCTCAAGACATTTATTTACAAGCTCTTTAAGCCATGCTGGAACCTGCATCTCCATTTCTTTTCTCGATTCATTCCATGATGCAGGTAAATTATGTTGACGGAGCGGAAGCATATTGGGAACCGGTGATTCAATATGGCTAAGCATCACTTTATTTCTTGAAGTCCCGCTTTTATCTTTTAAAATAAATGGAACTTCACCGGCAATCAATTCATACAACACAATACCATAACTATAGAGATCTGTCTGGAAAAACATCAGGCCCTCATTTTGCTCGGGAGCCATGAATTCAACAGCACCTGCATAACGCATACTTGTTCGCCGTTGTTCATCCGACATGATGGCCATTCCAAAATCAAGGAGTACATAATTTCCGGCAGATTCCTTAAACTTGACGTTGTTACTTTTAATATCACCATGCTTGACATTTACCTTATGGCAATGTGCAAGTGCAGATGCAAGCTGCTCTGCAACTTTGAGCACTTCTGCAAGTGGAAATACAGTAAGATGCGGAGGCTGCAACATATCCTCAAGCCCGGGGCCTTCAATAAATTCCATCTCAATAAATGGAAAGCTGCCAGACTCTGTTACACCTGAGCTGAGTATTTTAACTACATTAGGGTTGGGGAGTTCATTAACTTTTTTCAGCTTTTCAACTTCATTCTGAAAATCTTTAAAGTTGCGATCGCTCTCATCCTCCAAATGAATTGGCGTAGGAAGAATTTTTATTGCGGTGAGCAGTTCGCCCATGCGTCTTCCCTTATAGACAGATCCCTGGCCACCTGTTTTTACTGCTCCCATATTTTCAAGTCCGGGACAGATGGTGAAGACCTTACTCATAACATAAAGCCGGCGTGCGCCTTACTCCTGATATGATTTTATTCATTTTAATTGTGGTAGTTTAAGTCGAATTCACTGTCGATAAGGAGGTAGATAGAATTGAATACTAAATATAGATTGGAATTTAGTTAAATGATGTTAAAGAAATATTTAGGAGATTCTTTAGCAAAATTTTGATGTTTACTTAGCCTGGCAACATTTGACACAAGAAAAATTATCTGAGCTTAAATTGTTGATATCTACTGAACTTTCGTTCCAGCGAAATCAGTTTCTTTGCATGTCTTATGCCCCTTTATATCACTTCACTAAACTCCGGAAGCAATGGAAACTGTTATTATGTAGGTAATAACAGCGAAGCCATATTAGTAGATGCCGGTATCTCATGTCTTGAAATTCAAAAGCGGATGCAAAGGCTGGGTCTTTCGATGGATAAAATAAAAGCAGTGTTTGTTTCACATGAACATACTGACCATATTAAAGGAGTGGCCGTACTTGCAAAACGATTCCAGATTCCCGTTTATATTACTCCTGCCACGCTGTTTCAAGGAGGCGTTAAACTCGATTCTCACCTCGTAAGATCTTTCCTCGCTCATGAGCCCATTAATATTGGAGAGCTTTCAATAACTGCATTTCCAAAATGCCATGACGCGTCAGATCCTTACAGTTTTTCGATTTCATCCAATGATTTGAAAGTCGGCGTATTTACTGATATTGGATCGCCATGTGTTCATCTTATCAATCACTTTAAACAATGCCATGCCGCTTTTCTCGAGGCAAATTATGATGAGCTAATGCTTGAAAATGGCAGCTATCCGCATTTCCTAAAAACAAGAATCCGTGGCGGCAAAGGCCATTTATCTAATAAGCAGGCGCTCGAATTATTTACTTTGCATCGACCCATGTTTATGAGCCACCTTGTATTATCCCATCTTTCAAAAAATAATAATTGCCCGGAACTTGTAAGTCAATTATTTAACAAACATGCCATGGGAGTAAAAATAATCGTAGCGGGCAGATATGCAGAAACAGAGGTAATCTGCATTGAAAATATAACTACAACTGTGTTAAAATCTATCAAGCAAAAATTTTCATCAACTCAGTTAGCATTTTCGTTTGCATAAAAAAGTTTAAAAAGTTTAAGAGGTTTAAGAGGTATAATCGGTTTAATAGGGCTCAATAGGTTTCCCTGTCGGCAAACAAGGTTTTATAAAATTGAAATCCGTCTTAAACCTGTTAAACGCCTTAAACGAATTAAACGTGTTAAACGAATTAAACGCCTTAAACGCCTTAAACGAATTAAAACTATAGAATCATCTTCCTGATCAACTTCCCTAGAATCATCAATCCATGATCTGCATCCTCATCCCATGGCTTACCAAAACATATCCTTATACAATTTGAATAACAGTTACTCGCTGAAAATATTTTTCCCGGCACGATAGAGATATGGTGCTTCATGGCTTCGGTTCGCAATTTAAAAGCATTCACTCTCTTATTCAATTCGAGCCATAAGGTAAAGCCACCCTGTGGCCGCGAAATTTTTGTATCGTTAGGGAAATGTGTAATTATTGATTGCACATACCGGAGGCTTTGCGTGTGCAGGGATTTACGAAGATTTTTCAAATGGTATTCGTAACGTCCATTCTTTAAATAATGCGCCATCGCAGCTTGTGTAATTGTGGGACTACTGATGTTTTGAATTCTTTTTAATTGCTTTACATCATCAAAAAACTTTCCTGCAATTACCCAACCTATTCTATAGCCGGGTGAAAGTGATTTGGATAAAGAAGAACAATGCATCACTAATCCTTTTGTGTCATAATATTTGCAGGTACGTGGTCTTGTTTTACCAAAATATAATTCGCCATATGTATCATCCTCTATCAACGGAATGTTGTGCCGGCTGATCAATTCCACAAGTTTTCTTTTGTTCTCATCAGGCATGCAACTGCCAAGAGGATTATTAAAATTGGGTACAAAAACACAGGCTTTAATTGGAAATTGCTTTATTGCTTTGTGCAGACTTTCCAGTTGAACTCCTGTGGTTGGATCTGAAGAAATCTCCACTACCCTTAATCCCAGGCTTTCTATGGCCTGGAATATACCAAAGTAAGTGGGGCACTCAACTGCTACCGTATCACCAAATTTTGTTACGGCTTTCAAACAAATCGAAATGGCTTCAAGACAACCAGAAGTAATGATCACTTCATCGGGCTTTACTTTTCCACCCCAATTAAAAGCAAGCCTGGCCACCTGTTTACGCAGATCAATGTTGCCTTGCACGTCTTCATAATTTATACAATGATCCTTTGAATTTCGCAATGCATAGATTACTGATTTATTCAATTTTGCTGCAGGTAATAAAGATGCATCAGGTACACCCATAGCAAAATTTACCACATTAGTTGCGGCGATATCTGTATAAATAGATGAGATCATAGCTTGCACACTTACTTCATGTGCATGTGGATCAGGTAAAATGCTCTCCGGTAATTCAGGAAAATTCCGATGATTAAAGCGAACATAATATCCAGATTTCGGTCTTGATTTGATTAGTCCCTTGCCTTCCAACAGGTAATAAGCCTGGAATGCAGTGCCGGTGCTGATGCCATACTCTTCGCTCAAAACCCGCACTGATGGCAACTTATCACCTATATGTAATACTTCTTCGGCTATCATTTTCTCTAATCCATCAGCTACCCTGATGTATTTATGATCATCTGTATTTGGTCGTAACCTTGCCATTTTACAATAATTAGAAATGATAAATATTCAATTTCAAAAAAAAATCTGATATAGTCAAAATTACTAAATCTGAATCTGTTTTTTATGAAATAAAAATATAAATTTTGTATTACGGATAATGAAAAAAATAAATACTATGGAATTGACTTACAGACTGGATATTATTCCCACGCCCAAACAGGTAATTGAGCTTTATGAAAATTCCGGTCTCCCAAGACCTACAACGGATCATGACCGGATTAAAAAAATGTTTGACAACTCAAATCTTGTGGTTACCTGCTGGGATAATAAATTGCTCGTGGGCATCTCAAGATCACTTACTGATTTTAGCTGGTGCTGTTATCTCGCTGATCTTGCAGTAAGAGAAGATTATAAGAAAAAAGGTATTGGAAAAAAAATGATCAGTATTACCAAAGATAAAGTTGGTGAAGAATCCATGGTATTGCTTCTCTCCGTACAATCAGCAATGGAATATTATCCAGCCGCTGGCCTTGTAAAAGTAGAGAATGGATTTATTCTCAACCGGACTAAATAAAATAAAAGCTTAAATATATGGAACTCTGTACAAGCATTCCCGTTATCAAGACCCGCCATTCCAGGCTCAACGAAGTTGATTTTAAAAATCTCG
>JBKJPO010000156.1:0-3427 GCA_046595095.1 Chitinophagaceae bacterium | reverse complement strand
ATATATTTACGGTAGCTGTCTTCCCATAGTTGCCACTCATTTTCTGTAGATAACGAAAAATCCCCGGTGTACATTCCATGACCTATCCACAAATGTGGCTTAAGCATCACGGAATGTACACCGGGGATTTTTCGTTATCTACAGAAAATGAGTGGCAACTATGGGAAGACAGCTACCGTAAATATATTCTTGATTTTGCGCAGGTTGCTGATAGCCTGAACGCGGAAGTATTTTGCATTGGTACAGAATTAGGGAAATCGATAAAGGAAAGACCTCTCTTCTGGAGTACCCTTATTGATACATTAAAACAAATTTATCATGGCAAATTAACCTACGCTGCAAATTGGGATGATTACCAGGATTTTCCTTTTTGGGAGAAACTGGATTACATTGGTGTGGATGCCTATTTTCCTTTGATTAAAGATAAGACCCCGGGAATTATTCCCCTTAATAAAGCATGGAAAAAATATATCGATCAACTGCAAAAAATTAGTCTGCAACATAACCGCCCAATATTATTTACAGAGTATGGCTATCGTAATGTTGATCACAATTCATCTGAACCATGGAAAGAAAATGATGGTGAAAAAAATGATGCTGCACAAGCCCATGCCTTAGAAGCTTTTTACCAAAGTTTTGCAGGTAAGCAATGGTTCGCAGGCGGATTTGTTTGGAAATGGTACGTGGACAACAAAAGACATCGCGAAGATAAAATCGATTTTACTCCACAGGATAAACGCGCTGCAAAAGTGATTGAAAATTGGTATAGTGAATAAGCTTTTCTAAGAAATTAAACTTTCCTGCTGTCTTACTTCTCTAATTTAACTAATGCGTCCTGGATCGATTTGATTTCTTTTTTATCATCAATCTTTTTCCATATTTCCAAAGCGTAATTATAATTTTGAACGGCCGTATGTTTGTCGTTCTTTTTTGCAAAATGCGCAGCAAGCATGGTCGCTGTAATTGCTTCCTCAGGCCTGTTTGCGGTTAGCTGCCATTGTTTCGTGGATTGGGCATACAACTCTTCGGCTTTCTGATTTTCCCCAACAATCAACATTGCAGTAGCATAATCCCGAAGTATCACAGCCTTTACAGAAGGGCGTGCTGATTGTTCATTTATTTTCAATGCCTGCTCAAAAGCATTAATGGATTTTTGTTTATCACCTAAATTGGCATAATGATTACCATTGTCCATCAACACAAATGATTCCTGGTCGGTATCTTTTACTCTCCTCCAATATTCGAGAGAATTGAGGTTATTTTCCAGTGCTTTGCTGTAATTTTTTTGCAGGTTATAAATCCTGCCAATAATCAGGTAGGTAAAGCCCTCACCACGAACATCACCAAGTTGTTTCCATTGGGGAAGTAGTTGTGTAAATACTTCCACCGCCTTTTCATAATTTTTTTCGCGGATATAAACAAAGCCAAGCGAACGCATTGCACGTGCGTACTGCAACGGATCATTTAAATCTTTCCATTCTGCCATTGCTAATTCAAACTGTGGAATGCTTTGCTGTCTTGTTTCAGACTTTGCCCTCAATTTTGATCCTTTTTGCGTTGCAGCCAATGCTGCCATCCATTTTTTATCGGCTTCAGAAGCTTTGGATAACCGGACGATTTTGATATCATACGCACCGGGATCAGCATATTTCTGCGCCGGGTATATTTCTATCTCATATTTTCCACCAGAAGTACTCATCAGGTAAATATCTTCTGAATCCAGTTCTCCATTAGGTGAATCAACGATCTCTTGCCAATTGCCGGATGCTAAAGAAATCTTTGCCATCACATCAATATCAAATTGGCCAGCCTTAATATGTGTAAATTCCCCGGCTTTCAGATCAAGACTGTACTGATGTTTTTCCCCGGCCTTCATTTGTCTTTTAAGCCTGGGTTCCGTATTGCTACTGTTTTCTGAAAGATTTTGGGTCTTATGTGCACTACTGCAACCAACAGAATACACGAATAGGATGATCAGCCATGAGTATGTTGTAAAATATTTTTCGCAGTTTATAAACATAATTTCATTTATTCCAATATAATTAATTTTCTTTTGAGAATGGAATTTTCCTCAATTCCCACCATGCATAACTAATCATAAAAATATAACCTGTACTAACTAACCATAAATTCTCCCGAACAGGATGGAATTGATATGCAGCATAACTTAGAACTGCAGTATAAGACCAGAGAATAGCATAACGGTAAGGTGTAAATACAGAAAGCGCAACGGGTAAACAGATATACCATGGATGTACTGTTGTTGAAAAAAGATACCAGGTAAATATGATTAAGAGGGCTGAAGAAAATAAACGACGATCCTGAATATTTTTATTTCGAAATGAAAGAAATAAAATAATAATTGTAGCCGATAATAAAAGTAATGGGCCGGCATTTGCAATAATATTGTAACCTTTTATTGTTGTTCCTATCCAGCGTATAATGTAATAAACACTTGCATTGAATTCAAATCTCCGAATAAACAAATCCGCACTTTTCAGCAAGTGTTGAATAGTAGCTACATCAAATACGAAAGCAAATAATATAAGTGTCGTAATTCCTGTTGCCACGGAAAACAATAACCCTTTTTTCCAGCCTAATCGATGAGCCAATACTGGAAGAAAAAGGATAGGCACAAGTTTAGTAGCAATCCCTAAAGCGAGGCAAATAGCTGAGGGTTGCCAGTTGTTTTTTAGTATGAATAAAAAAGAGAGCAACACAAAAAAGATCATCACTCCATCAAAATGTGCATTACCTGTGAGCTCAGTTATCACCAGTGGATTTAGAAAATAAAGTAAAGACAAGTGTTTCGGTAATGACAGTTTTTTTAGTAATTGGGTAAGGATAAAAACGGTGCCCAGTTCTACAATAACAATAATGGACTTCAGGAATACGATGGCAGCAACCACATTGGTGGGAATTATCTTTCCTGCCAGCAAAAAAATACCCTGCAGTACCGGTGGATAGATACTGTAATAATTTGGAGAATTTAATTGGATAAATAGTGTTTCTGTAATACCGGGAATAGAGGGCATTTGCATGATTTCGGCTGGTAAATAGCTGAAAGGATTTATCGAATTAGCTGCGACTCGGCCATCCCAGATAAAGCGATATACATCATCAGAAAGATTAGGCATGGAAAACAGTAGCAGGATGCGAAATGATATCCCTGCAATAAGTAAGTATTTAAATTGAGTGACTGAAAACAGTTTATAGATTAAAAAATAAGCTGCAAACAATATTGTAAAAAGGGAGAAGACTTGCAGGAAGTTGCTTCTTGCAGTTTGGTAAGCTAAGAAATAATAAACTATAGCACTGAACAACAATAAAAAATAAAGCAAAATTGATTTAGTGAAAACTGCTTTATTATTCATAATGCATCAATTGCAAGGTATCGCGATATGTGCTATCGGCCAGGGCAGAGCGT
>JBKJPO010000516.1:0-4258 GCA_046595095.1 Chitinophagaceae bacterium | reverse complement strand
AGCAGGTTTGAGAAATTCTACTGGATACTATAATACTTTCATCGGTGATAATGCCGGAAGAGATGATAGCACGGGATTTCAGAACACCTTTATAGGAAGTTACTCAGGGCAAAAAAGCAATGGCTCTAACAATACCTTTCTTGGAAATTTGTCAGGTTATAATAACACTTCAGGTCCAGGCAATATTTTTATAGGTAATCAGGCTGCATACAATAATACAACTGGTAGAGGAAGTGTGGCAATCGGCAATGTCTCATTATACAATATGTCAGGTGGATCTAATCAGCATAACGTAGCAGTTGGGGATTCAGCACTATATAGTACTACATTCAACAACACATTTGGTTATATGCGTAATACCGCAATAGGTGCTTCTGCAGGCAGGAGAAATGTGAACGGACTGGAAAACACATTAATAGGTTACCAGGCCGGTTATTATTCAGATTCATCTATTAGAAACACTTTTGTGGGGGCACAAGCGGGTTATTCATTGAGAAGTACCTTTAATGGTTATAATAGCTTTTTTGGCTCCCAGGCTGGATTTTCCATGATAAATGGGGGAAACAATTGCATTTTTGGGTCATATACCGGATATAATAAAATACTAGGATCTGATAATCTAATAATGGGCCACTTTGCCGGCTACAATGATTCATCAGGTGTTTCAAATACATTCCTGGGTAGCTATGCAGGTGAAAATAATAAGGGGGGAAATTATAACACCAACGTGGGCCACAATGCAGGGGTAGTTTCAAAGGCAAACCTGAATACTTTTGTGGGAACCTGGGCAGGAAATTTTAATACCACAGGCACACAAAATGCATTTTTCGGCAGCCAGTATTTTACCACAAAAAACACAACCGGCAGCTATAATACATTTATGGGAAGCGAGGCTGGTGATAAAAATTTAACAGGTAATCGTAATACAGCACTGGGATACAGAAGCAATTTTATTAGTGATAATCTTTCGAATGCAACTGCCATAGGTTCCGGAACAAGGATAGGTGTAAGTGACGCAGTATGTATTGGCGATAGTGTATTTAATACCAGGGTAGGGATTGGAACAGCCTACCCTACTAAAGCAGGCTTGGTTGTAAACCAAACTGTGGGAGGATATGTGCATGCAATGTTTGGCAGCAATACCACTGGCGTGGCAATAGAGAGCAGTTGGCCTGGAGTTGGGTTTAATGCGTATTTCACCTCAGGTGCCCGGAGATATATAGCCAACGGGTTCGCGGGGCATATAAATGTTGATATGGGTAACGGTAGTATGTACATGCTAATAAATGGTACAGGTATTTCAGATGCTCCGGTTTCATTTAATAAAGGAGTGGCTTTTCTTAATGCAGTGGGTAGCACAGGTTCTTTTGTACCCTATGGAGATAATATTAATACCCTGGGATCAACAGGCAACAGGTGGACAACTGTGTATGCAACCAATGGAGTAATAAATACGAGTGATGCCCGGCAGAAAAAAAATATACAACCCATTCAATACGGATTAAAACAGATACTGGCATTACGTCCCGTTTCTTTCGAATGGAAAGATTCAAATGCAGGAACTCAAACTATGCTCGGACTCCTGGCGCAGGAAACTCAAACTGTGATACCAGAAATTGTAGAAGAAAATAATGAGGTTATGGGAATGCGTTCTACCGAATTGGTTCCCGTGATGATAAAGGCTATTCAGCAACAACAAAAAATGATAACTGACCTTCAACAGGAATTGAAGATTCTAAAACAATCCATGAAAAAATAAAAAATGAATTTTTATTATGTTTCAGCGTTTCCACTTTCGTGATCTTGCTTTCAAATTTTATTTTTTAATTTCTGCAGTTCTGTTAAAAACAAAGTTTAGGGTATCAGTAATATTTTTCCTGTACTTTTTCTACTTTCTAAAAAGTCATGAGCCTGTTTGCCTTCTGAGAGTTTAAATTTAGTTGGGGCTGAAATAATTATTTTTTTCGTAGTCACCCATTCGAATAATTGACTTGCCCTTTTTCTTCGTTCCTCTTTTGTTGTGAGGAAATCCCATAAATCACCGCCCGTAATTGTTTTGGAGCTACCTATAATATGTAAGGGATCACCCAAATTAAAATTGCCTCCTGCCATTCCAAAAAACACCACTTGCCCGCGAATCCTTGTAACCTCAAGACTGTCTCCCATTGTGCTTCCTATGCTGTCGTACACTACGTCAACACCGCCTGGAATGATTGCTAATACTTCCGCTTTCCAGTCTTCATCATATAAAAAGACCGCATCCGCGCCAAGCGAAAGTGAAATTTCTTTTTTGCTTTCCGAGGAAGTTAAGCCAATTACTTTTGCGCCCAATAACTTACAGACCTGTATGAGCAATTGTCCCACTCCGCCAGCCGAGGCATGAATAAGCGCAGTTTCTCCAGCTTTTGTTTTGTGGCTATCCGCAGTTAAATATTGTACTGTTAATCCTTGCAGAAGTATTGCAGCAGCTGTTTCAAAACTCACATCTTCCGGTAATGGAATAGCATGAGTTATGGGAACTGCAACCAATTCTGCATTTGCCAATGGCACATCCGCAAAACCAATCCTGTCGCCGGGTTTGAATTCAGGATCATTATTATTATCAATCACGATTCCTGTTCCTTCATATCCGTTTATGTAGGGAGCACTGCCTTTAAGAGAAAAAATTCCTTTTCTCCGCATCACGTCAGCAAAATTTAAACCGATTGTTTTCATTTCTACCAATAGCTCACCTGCCTTTAAAACCGGGTTGTTGACTTCTTTGTATTCAAGAACATCGGAATTGCCAATTGCTGAGAATGTGAGTGCTTTCATAATTAATTGCTTAAAATATTATTCTTTGCATTGGTAAAGAAAATTATAACTGTGGACTTTAAATTATCAAAAACCGAACAGGATTATCAATCACTTTTTCTGCTTCTAAATCTTGCATTTTTCTAAAGTCGTATCCGTGCAGCATCTCAAAATTTGATCCCAGCTCCCCCGGCTTATTTCCATTCAACCATCTCTACTCCCTGGATCTCACCAATACGGTAAGAAACTTCTGTTAACCTGTTGAGTGGAATTCCAATTTTCATCAAGCTAAACAATTGAACCTCCTGGTTTATTACCGTACAATTGAATTGTTTTACTACCATCATCACATCATTCATCTTTGTATAATCAAATTGTAGTGAAAAGATTTTTTCGATTGGGTTCTGAACAATTGGTGTTAGCTGCAAAGCAAGTGATGCAGCGGTTTTATACGCGTTGATCAATCCAGGTACACCTAATAGTGTACCACCAAAATATCTTACAACGATCACTGCCGTGTCTGTAATTTCCTTACTATCTAATTGCCCGAGAATTGGCTTGCCGGCAGTGCCTGCAGGTTCGCCATCATCGCTCACCCGGAAAGTATTTCCATCTGTTCCCAAACGATAAGCAAAGCAATGATGCACAGCTTTTGGATGTTCTTTTTTAAGTTCGAGCAGCTGTATTTTGAATTCGGCTATTGTCGTTATTGGAAAAGCATGAGCGATAAATTTGCTCCCCCTGTCTTTGAACTCAGCTATTGTAGATTTGCTAATTGTATTATAAAAATCCATTTCTGTGTTTAAAGCTGGCAAAGTTAAAGCTTTAGCCAGTTTGCAGCATTATTGTAAATCAGCTTATTTGTGAGTTGGGCAGGGAAGTTCATTTCCTGGATTAATTTACCCGGATTATGCTCACCTAGCGGGAAGGGATAATCGCTGCCTAAACAGATATTGTCTTCACCCATTGTGTTGATGATATATTGGAGAGCCATGGGGTCATGAACAAGAGAATCGATCCAGAATCTTCCGATATAATTCCTTGGGTTAACCGGGTTATCTTTTGCTACTAAGTCGGGACGAACTTCGAATCCATGTGCAATTCTGCCAATCGTGATCGGGAATGAACCGCCGCCATGCGCAAAGGCAATTCGCAGGCTGGGAAACTTTTCGAATACGCCAGCAAAGATCATGGAACAAATAGCCCGGCTCGTTTCTGCCGGCATACCAACCAGCCAGGGAAGCCAGTATTCCTGCATTTGATTTTCACCCATCATTTCCCAGGGATGCACAAACAATGCGCATCCCGCTTTTTCGGCTGCGGCATAAAACGGGAAGAATGAGGGATCGCTTAAATTTTTGCCATTGATGTTGCTCCCAATCTGGAGACCGGGGAATTTCAATTCATTTACGCAACGTTCCATTTCGCCAATCGCCAGGTCAACATCCTGTAAAGGAACAGTACC
>JBKJPO010000481.1:0-17472 GCA_046595095.1 Chitinophagaceae bacterium | reverse complement strand
AATGAGAAGAATTTAGCCTTGCAATTGCAAGTCCATCTCCGCCATTATTTCCTTTACCACAAAAGATATGAATCATCATCCCGCGGTTAGGGTAATGCCTGAGAAGCCAATCTGCACAAGCTTTTGCAGCTCTCTCCATGAGGTGTAGGGATGATATGGGCTCAGTCCGGATAGTATAATCATCCCAGTTACGTACCTGGGCAGCTGAAAAGATTTTCATGCATCAAAATAAGAAAAAACATTGATGCATTCCCGATTGGGTTGAAGAACGAGCATCAGAATACATAACGAAAAGAAAAACCAACGGTAGATCCTTCGAAGTATATTCTTTCAATGATATTGAGTTCCGGTTTCCAGTCAACCGAAATATTAAGGGGAAGCTTGGGAAAAGTATAATCAAGCCCGATGATCCCGGCGGCACCAACATAGCTATTGCTTTTATACGCGGCAGCATATCCGCCGAAACCTAAATACCATTGTAAATTTTGCAAAGTAAGTGGTTGATGAATTTCATACAATACAGCCAGGCCAATTCCTTCTGTTACTGAGAGCATCGCTTCAAGAGCGCGGCTCTCATTGAGAAAATGTTTGTAAGTAAAACCCGTTTTTATTGCCGGAGAACTTGGCCCGATTCTTACACCTGCCGCGTTTTTGTAAATCTGGGCATCTGATTCACCAATTAAAAAAAGAAAAAAAGCAGTGAGGAGGAAGAGGGGCTTACATTTCATTCTGTTGATTTATCTTACCAAGGGGAAAATTATGCAAATTATTATTTCGAATAGGTTAATGATTTGCGAAAAACCAGAAAACGAGAAACGGAAACGTGGCTATTCAAACAATTCAAGCCGATTCTTTGGCCTTCGATTATCTTCCCATTTGAAGTTCTTAAGTGTCTTTTGATCCTCGGGAATTTTACGTATGGGGAACATGGTTCCTTTTACATCATTCACAAACAAAACTTTCTTCAACTCTTTTTTTACAAAGTACATGTCGATTACAGAACCTGATGCTCGGTTCATACCCGTGTATGCACTGTCATTATCCTGGATATAATAAACACTTTCTGCAGGTGACCCTTTTACCCTCATGTAATCAATATTCCCCTCTATAAAATACCCGTTCAAAGTTCTGCCACCAATCTGGTTATAAAAACCAGCAGTTGTCCTGCTGATCACCATTGAATTTTCAAATACATAGAGCCGTTCAGCTTTTTTATTCCTGGTAAAAAGATAGAGCGTGTCACCGGTAACCTGGTTTTGGCCACTCCATGTAACCGGGTTTTTAAACATCCGGAATACAGAATCCTCACCGGAATAAGATAAGCTATCGCAGACTGCCTGCAATGAATCATTAAAAATGCGAACATGTGCGAATGCAAGGAAATAACGTATAATGGTATCCGAACTATTGATTCTTGTGACAGATTTGACAGTATCCATCTTTAGGACCTCATCAGCGTGCGTGGGTAAAGTATCTCCTGGAAGCTTTGTGCTGTCCGTGTTTACTTTTGGAACCGAAGGTTTGGCTGAACTATCAGTTGGCCCGGGCATTACCAACCTGGGATCTTTATTGATTTTAGAACGTTCTCTCACCCCAGAGAAAAGAGTATCTGCGGCAATGTATGTACTGTCATTTTCCTGCTGGATGATAAGCACAGGCTTTCGTGTAGCCAGAAAAGAATTGTTCTTGTTGTTCAGAAATATCTGCCCACCTGTTAATGTGAAACCGTTCGTAGAATCAATCACAATCCCATTGCCTTCCAGTTGTGCGGTGTTTGTATTTTCGTCTATGGCTATATTATCCGCCTGGTATTTTCGGCCGGAGGAGTCAGTAATCAAAGGACGATTTCCAAAAAAAGCTTTCCCATTTTTAAGATCATAATATCCGGAACGCGTGAAAATCTCAGCATCTTTGCTTTTGATATAAGTAGGCCCAATAAAATTCACTACTTCCGTATTGGTATTGTATTGAAGAGAGTCGGCCTTGATGTCGTATTTCGGATCAATGAGGTGTACATTGTTCCGGAAAAATACATCCTTGGTATCTGAGAAATAAGTGCCTTCCCGGCTAGTAAGGGTGGTTTTTTTGTTTACTATTTTCCCTCCCTTTACATACGTGCCAATTCCGCTGGCCATATCGTAATCTAGTTCCTGGGTTGTAAGCACCCCTTTATTATCAGTTAGCCTTACATTTTTTCGAAGATAAGCCTTGCGTTCATTGCCTACATAACGAAGGTATTGGGCGTAAGTATGAATGCTATCCGATTCATTTATATGCACATTGCCGAAAGCTTCAACGGTATTTAATTTACGATTGATGGCAGCACTATCCATATTAAAGATTGTAGTGCCTTCGCGAATAACTACATTACCAGCCAGGGTTTGAATCTTTGTAAGGGAGTCGATTGCTTTCTCACGAAAGCTGTTTGCTCTAACGATCTGGATTACACGCGTAGTATCAGTTACAGGTGGTTGAACGATCACCTGGGCAAAACCAGGGATAGATAGGATCATTACCGCAATTATGCATAAAAAACTGCTTGCTTTAACCGTCATTTCAAAATTATGGTTACAGAGTCATCCTGCAAGGGTGCTGTAAGCGGGATGGAATTATCCTTTTTTCCAAAAACGGAGAAATTCAGATACCGTTTCGGATGTGTTCTCAGGTCATCGAGAAGAATGTTGATCTTATTTGAAGTGTTTGCAAGGTTGTTATATAGCTTCTTATCATTAAGCAAAAGGCCCAATGATCCTTCAGTACTGTTTATTTTTCCAATTCCTGCTTTCACATCATTAACGGCATCATCCAATTTTGTAAGGGTTTTCTGAAAATCCAGACCCGCCAGGTTGCTACTGGCTTTTTCAGCATTAGACATAATATTATTCATCTTCTGATTTTGTGCAACAAGAGTACCGGAGAATTCATTGGCGTTATTTAGCATTTTTGCAAGTACCCCAGACTGTGGGTCTAATAGTTTTTCTAAGGACACTGCAGTCACTGCAAACGATGCAGTTGTTGTGTTAAGATTTGCAACAATGGCGCGGACATTATTTTTAGTGTTGGGATCGAATGTTGTGCTGATAATATGTAGCACTGAATCCAGTGAACGTACGGCATTCCTCACTTCATAAAGCACGGGATCAAGTAATTTAAGTGCTTCATCAAATGCGCCTCCACTTAGTGAAGTAAGTAGGGTATCACCAAGTTGAAGCATATTAGGACTATTGCCTAATTTTATCTCAAGTGATATACTTCCAAGTAGAGTTGGATTAATGATTGCGAGCGAATTCTTTGGAATATTCACATCCTTGGTTAACCGTATAGTTACTTTTATCCTGCGCATATCCTTTTCTCCATCAGTACTGGAAATAGTGCCAATACGCATTCCGTTTATTACAACCGGATTAGATGGAGAGAGTCCTTGAATATTTTCGTAAAAGGCATACAAATTTTTTTCTTTTGTAAAAATCTTTTTGCCCTTAAGGTAATTAAAGCCTAATACAAGTACCACAATTCCAGCTATGGCCAAAATGCCAATTTTTGTTTCATTATTTATTTTCATCTGAACGTTTTTCGATTAATCAATCCCACAAATTTAATGAAACTTATGCCAACAATGATTTCAAGCAGACTTTATAAACTTATTATTATATATAAGCCCTTATTGAGGTGATTATTCTACAGTGTTATAAGAAATTATTTTGTAATCGATGAAGCCAGGGGAGCAGAATTCGGATCAACAGAAGTTGTGCCCTGAGGTTTAGGATTTTCCAGTTGATCCTTGTATGATTTGATAGCTTTAGCAATAATTCCTGCAAGTTCCTTTTGGCCACTTTCGCTATTGAGGTATCTTTCATCATCAGGGTTGGAGATAAAACCTGTTTCTATTAACACAGCCGGCATTTGAGTGGCCTGGAGTACATGTATGCCTACCTGGCGCTGAAATATACCGAGATCCGGCCTACCGGCATTGCCTACTTCCTCCTGTATCTGGGAAGCCATTTTATAACTTTTCTTAAAATAATTCTGCGTATATAATAATGCGTTAGCTCTATACTCAGGGCTATTATAGTTTAAATCGAGTGAGCTATCTTCATGCTCTGTTGACAATATCATTTCACTGTCTTCCATGGCTTTGATCTTCGCTTCGGTTTTGTGGGCAGCAAAAATCCAGGTACTGGTCCCTTTTCTTGTTGTTGGAATTTTAAAATATTCCTTTATCGCTACTTCCCTTGTATGACGTGTAACGATCTTCTTCTTTCTCTTACCCTTGCCGGAATATTTTGTAGTTGTGTAATTTTCTGTCCTATAACCTGTGATCCTTGAACCTGTTTTGAGATTTACGGCATCGGCATGTATACAGATGAACAAGTCGCCCTTGTTTTCATTGGCAATCCTTGCTTTTTCCCTTACTGATTGGGTAATATCGCTCGTGCGGGTAGGTACTATCTTTACATTAGGTAACGTGCGTTTTAATTCCTCAATCAGTTTGAGCGAAATTGCGAGTGTGATGTTTTTTTCATAAGATCCAATGCTTCCTTCATAATTCCCATGCGCACCAACATCAGATCCACCATGGCCTGCATCAACAATTATGGTTTTAATTTTTTTTGGAATCTGCGCCTCAGCAGGACATGCCAACATGAAGACTGTTCCAATCAAAAGCATCAGGGGATAAAACGTTTTTTTCTTCAACATCTACTGTTTTTGGTTATTAGGGGGCAAGGTATTCACTAAATCTTCACAAATCGCAATTGATTTAATAGCTTATTTTTGCTGGAATCTGCTATGAACCACTCAGACAAAGTTAGGCCAAAATATTTTCCATTGCTCAGTTTGGCACTCTTCGTTTTGTTAATATCCCTGGCAACAAATGCAAAATATTCTCATCCGATTTACATCGATCTACCCGATCTTGACACTGTTCCAAAACCTTCCAAGATTTATATAACGATCGATTCTGCTATTAAGAAACCAACACAACGCCTGGTAACCGATACTGTGATTGTGCCTACTATTGATACCTTCAACATCAAATTCTCCAAAGACACGCTTGATGGACCGATATCTTATAGCGCTGAAGATTCCATGGTTCTGGATGTAACAACTAAGAAAATTACACTTTATGGAAAAGAAGCCAAAACCATTTATAAGGATAACGAACTAACGGCGCCAATTATTGAGTTTGACCAGGAAACTGGAAATGTTATTGCCTCTCTAAAGAAAGACAGCGCCGGTAAAGTGATCTCAATGGCCAATTTTAAGCAGGAAGAATTTGTCTCACAAAGCGACTCCATTAAATTTAATATCAAAACCGGTAAAGGCATTACCAAGGGTACCTATACACAGCAAGGTGAAATGTTCGTGTATGGTGAAGTCATAAAAAAGCTCGACAACAGTGTGTTTTTTGCAAAACGTGCAAGGTTCACCACCTGTAACCTTGATACTCCTCACTTCGCTTTTGTAAGTAACAGGGTTAAATTTATAAACCAGAAAATGGCTATTACCGGGCCGGTTCACCCCGAATTCGAAGGCGTACCTGTTCCTATCTACCTGCCATTTGGAATCTACCCATTAAGCCAGGGACGTAAATCTGGTTTACTTGCACCCCAATTTTCAGCAAATGAACAACTTGGTCTCGGGCTCGAAGGACTTGGTTATTATAAAGTGCTGAGCGATTATTGGGATGTCATCCTCCGGGGTAATTTATATTCTTATGGAGGATGGACAGCTAATATCAATCCCCGGTATATGAAACGGTATAGGTATAACGGTAACGTTTCTCTTGATATTCAGAATTTCAGATACAACTTCAAAGGAGATCCGGATTTTGTTAAGAACAGGAGTTATAATATTAGATGGGCTCACCAGGTAGATGGCAAGGCAAGACCCGGAGTTAGTTTCAGTGCAAATGTAAATGCGGGAAGTAGCAGCTTCAACAGTTTTGTGCCTAATAACCCAAACCGCAATTTTAATAACCAGCTTCAATCATCAATCGTTTATGCAAGAACGTGGAAAGACAAGCCATTTAACCTAACAGTAAGTGCCAATCATAATCAGAATACGCTTCAGAAGCTCATCAATGTAAATCTTCCGGATGTTTCATTTAATGTAAATACGCTTTATCCTTTCAGGAAAAAGGAAGCAATTGGCGAGCTTGCATGGTATGAAAATATTGGGATTGCCTATAATGGTAATGCCCGCAGCCTCTTCTCATTCTATGATACAACATCAAATATTTTCAAACATATTTTAGATACATTCCAGTGGGGCGCTAGCCATAGCATTCCCATCACTTTATCCCTGCCGCCATTGGGCGCATTTCAGGTAGCCCCCTTCGTTAGTTACTCCGAAAACTGGTACCAAAGAAAATTTATTAGGCAATGGAACCCCGCTGACAAGAAAGTGGACACTGTTATTAAAAAAGGTTTTTATACAGCAAGGGACATGTCGTTTGGTATTGGCGCATCCACAAGGATATTCGGACTCCTCACTGCCAGGCGCAAAGATGCAAAGATACTGGCGATACGCCATGAAATCCGGCCGAGTTTCGGATTTAGCTACAGGCCCGATTTGAATTCGCAACACTACTACAATACGCAGATCGATACCACGAACAGGAAAGCACGTTTCTCAGTATTTGAAGGAAATGTATTTGGTGCATTTGGAGATCAAACATCCGGAAGTATAAACTTTGGGATCGATAATAATATCCAGTTAAAAGTGCGGAATAAAAAAGATACTTCAGAAGAAGCCATAAGAAAAGTTACCATAATAGATGGTCTAAGCATTAACGGTAGTTATGACCTTCTCGCGGATTCATTTCCCTTAAGTATTTTATCAATGAATGCGCGGAGTACACTATTTGAAAAATTGAATATCACTGCCGGCGCCACTTTCGATCCATACGACGTTAATGAACGCGGCGACCGTATAAAATCCCTGGTATGGAAAAGAAAACCTTTTTCTTTAGGGAGGCTAATCGGTGGTAATATTTCTGCATCGAGCCAGTTCCAGGGAGGAAATAAAGACGATAGCAAATCTAAGAAAGGCCGGGTATTACCAAGTGATTCGCGGGGTACCTATACTGCCGATGAATATGAAAATGAATTAAACAGTATACGGAACAACCCTGCTGAATATGCGGACTTTTCGATTCCTTGGTCAGTAAATTTTTCTTATGCATTGAATTTTTCGAGGGAATTAAAACCTGATTATTCTGGTTTCTTCACCAGGTTTCAGCAAAACGTAAACCTCGGAGGCAGCATCCGCCTTTCGCCTAAATGGCAAACAAGTTTAAATGGGTCATTCAATATTACTGAAAAAGAACTTGGACTTATTTCAGTTTCTATTTCGCGGGAAATGCATTGCTGGCAAATGTCAATAAATCTTTCACCTGTTGGACGATATAGGTTTTTCAGTATTAATATCAGTCCTAAATCGGGCTTGTTGCGTGATTTAAAGATCAACCGAACAAGGTATACATACGATCTCTAAATCTTAGAATGACTTAGGTAGTATTCACTCATGAGTTCAAACATTTCCTTTTTAAGTCCTTCCATCGTATCTGTAGCTAATATATTTCTTGGTTTAAGAAAATGCAATTCCATTTTTGAAGGCCATAAATAAAACGGAATGCCCGGAGGCAATACTTTTTTTGTATTAAAAATAAGTGTAGGAATAAACGGTTTGCCGGTATCAATGGCGAGTTTAAATGCACCATCATGAAATTCTTTCAAGGGTTCATTCGTCTTGTTCCTTGTGCCTTCGGGATAGATGCACATGTGCATGCCAAGATCAAGAACCTGTTTCATTTTAGTAAAACTATCCCGCCTGCTGTTTTTATCATTACGGTCAACGAGTATGGATCCACGCTTATAGATTAAGCCAAATAGAGGAATTTTTGCCATTTCAGTTTTTGCTATAGTTTTATTTGGCCCGGGAATTTCCGGTGTGGTAAGAGGCACATCCATCAATGAATTGTGATTACAAACAACAATATAATTTTTTCCTTTTTCAAAATTATTTCTTCCCAAAATTTTGAGCCGGCATCCTATGAGCAAGAAAAAAAAATTCATCCATACTTTTGATGCGCGCCTGAATATAGCCGTGCGATCCGGCTCCTTCATCAATCCTATGATCCACATTATTATTACAACGGGTAACATGGTAATCACAAAACAGATAATTGCCCATACCGCGAATACCCGTCCTAATATTTTTTTTACGAAACTGATTTCCATATCACGGCATTATTGCTTTTTTTATTGGAAAGATAATTAAGGCTAAGTAAATAATTGCATTCAGCTCACCCCGGTAATCTCCAATCTATTGGAGCGATGCCTTCTTTTACCAGCAGCTGGTTTGTTTTGGAAAAATGTTTACACCCAAAAAAACCTTTATCAGCGCTGAAAGGCGAGGGGTGAGCGGCGCATAACACATGATGACGGGAGCTATCAATATATACCTGTTTCTCCTGTGCAAATTTTCCCCAGAGGAGAAAAACAATGCCACACTGTTCATCTGATAATTTTTTAATAACCGCATCAGTAAATCTCATCCAGCCAATTCGGCTATGACTGGCCGGCTCATTTTTTCTAACTGTTAGAATTGCATTTATCAAAAGAACACCCTGTTCAGCCCATGTCTCCAGGTTGCCATGGGCGGGGATGGCTAAGCCTAAATCATTTTTTTGCTCCTTGAAAATGTTTACTAATGATGGCGGCATTTGCATTCCATTCGGTACAGAAAAACTCAGTCCATGTGCCTGCCCGGGATTGTGGTATGGATCCTGCCCCAGTATGACCACTTTGACTTTTGAAAAAGATGTTTTCTCAAATGCATTAAAGATCAGTGGGCCAGGAGGGTAGATGATTTTGCCTGCTTCTTTTTCTGTTCTTAAAAAAGTAACGATTTCACTGAAGTAAGGTTGATCAAATTCATTTGATAATGCAGATTTCCAGCTGGATTCAATGCTAACGTTCAAGGCTAATTGATTTTAAAAATCGAGTAGTCTATATTTGAATGACTACCCCACAAATGACATCTTCAAAAAAAAGTCTTAAAGGCTATTGCCAATAAGACTTTAAAAACAAATGTGACCGCGAGTGGATTCGAACCAATGACCCACAGCTTAGAAGGCTGTTGCTCTATCCCCTGAGCTACGCGGCCATAAAAGTTTGCAAATATACGGGAATATCAATCAAGAGTAAATAGAGAGATGCAATCTTTAAGCTGGTAATTACTTATCCTGCTTTCGATTCCAGCTCCATTACTTTTTCAAATACAATTTCATATTCCTTATTGGCTTTTACAAGTTGATCAGATAAATTCTTATGATCAGTTTCGGTTTGAACAAATTTGGCTTTATCAGAATAAATTTCATGAGAACCAAGGTCTGTTTCCAATTTAGATTTTCGCCGGGTTAAATCTGCTATTTGCTCTTCAAGTTGTTGAAACTGGCGTTGATATTTCTGCAATTCTTTTTTTGCTTCTTTGTCAATTGGGTTTGGGGTTTGGACCGCAACCGCTTTCTTCTCTTTACGAGTATCGCTTTTTTCAGAAACCACTTTTTTCTCTGCTGCAGCAGCAAGATTATCCGCAGCCTCTTTCCTTTTTTTCCATTCTTCCCATTCCGTGTATGTTCCTTTGAATTCTCGAATCTTATAATTATCGATCTCCCAGATTTTATTTGCAGTCTGGTTTACAAAATACCTGTCATGGCTAACAAGGATGTAGCTGCCTTCATATTTATTTAATGCTTCTATCAACAGGTCAACCGAATGTATGTCGAGGTGATTGGTCGGTTCATCCAAAAGTAGAAAATTTGCTTTGCTCACAATAGTTTTAGCTAATGCGACCCGCGCTTTTTCACCACCACTTAAAACTTTTACCTTCTTCTCCACATCATCACCGCTAAAGAGAAAACATCCCAGGAGACTTCGAAGTTCGAGATCCGTTTTTCCACTGCGACTTGTTTTCAATTCATCAAGCACAGTGTTATTTACATTGAGCGCTTCCAATTGATGTTGTGCGTAAAAAGCATCGTCAACATTATGTCCCCAGGTTCTGTCACCGGTAAAAGTTTCGGCTCCGGCAACTATTCTAAGCAATGTCGATTTACCTTTTCCATTTGCACCTATCAATGCTATCTTATCGCCACGGTCAATTTCTGCCATAGCATGTTCAACGATCTTTACCTCACCAAAACTTTTAGAAACGTTTTTTAAGGTACAAAGTATCCTTCCCGGAGTTTTATCAATAGTAAAATTGATTCTCATATTTGGTCGTTCAAGGTCAGTGTTTTCTATGCGTTCAATCTTATCGAGCCTCTTCATTACACTCTGCGCCTGCGCTGCTTTTGAAGCCTTGGCTTTAAATCTTTCAATGAATCGTTCCTGCTGGTTTATGAAGGCTTGCTGATTCTCATAGGCGCGTTTTTGTAATTCGATCCTTTGCATTTTCTCTGCCTGGTAATAAGAATAATTGCCAGTGTAAAAATGCAGTTCCTGTTGATAAAGTTCAACAATCTTTGTAACCATGCGATCCAGGAAATAACGGTCATGCGACACAATTACCACTGAACCCTGGTAGTGCTGAAGATATTTTTCCAGCCATTCAATTGATGGAAGATCAAGGTGGTTGGTAGGTTCATCAAGCAATAAAACATCGGGAGCCATCAATATCATCTTTGCAAGCAGCACACGCATCCGCCATCCACCACTGAATTCTTTGTAAGGCCGGTTGAGATCCGAGTTTGGGAAACCTAATCCCTGGAGTATTTCTTCTGTTTTATGATGGATGCTGTATCCATCAAGTATCTCGAGTTCATGTAATTTATCTGAATATAAATGTGCAAGCTCTTCATCAGAACTTTTTTCAAGTTCATGGCCAAGTCGCTCTATTTCCTTTTCAAGGCTTAAGATTTTTTCAAATGCACCCAGTGCAACCTGGAGTATAGAATCATTTGTATCAAAACTGAGCAGGTCCTGGTGAAGAAATCCAATAGTAGTTTCCCGACCCTTTTCTACAGTACCCAGTGATGGTTGGAATTGCCCTGTGAATACTTTAAGCAGCGTTGATTTTCCTGTACCGTTATACCCGATAAGTCCAATGCGTTCATTTGGTTGAATATGCCAGGTAGCATCTTCAACGATCGTGCGGGCGCCGAATTCAAACGTAACATTTTGTAAGCCTAATAACATAAAACTTTCTTAATTGGCGGCAAAATTACTTCTATTTCGTTTAAATCCCGCTTAGCAATCGAAGCTTTAACGATGATACCTTTACCTTTGATAAAAAAAAGCTGATGAAAACTATAATCCGTATTGTTTTGTTATTGGTCCTGGGCTTTGGTATTTATTGGTTTTTTATCCGGAAAAAAAGTGAGAGCGGACCTAAACAACAACCGCTGGCTATTAAGAAACACTCACAGAAATTTAATGTTGGTATAAATGAGGTTATGAATGAATATTTTGCGATGCAGGAAGCATTTGTAAATGCCGACTCCTTAAATGCCACTAAATATGGCGCAGTGTTCATTGAAAAGTTGGATAGTGTTGATTTGACAGAATTAAAAATGGATACCGCCGGCATACTCCAATCAGTACAAATGCAGATCAGCGACTTAAAATCAAATGCAACTGCATTGATTGCTGAGCCCGACATTACCGGGATGAGAAAAGATTACCGGATGATTTCAGAAAACCTTTACCCGTTACTTAAAACTATCGGTTATGAAGGGCCGATACTTTATTGGCAAAATTGCGGGATGCCTTTTGGTGAAGGCACTTCTGCAAACTGGATCAGTAAAACACATGGAATTATGAATCCATATCTGGGTCAGAAGCACCCGGTGTACAAATCCGGTATGTTGCATTGCGGAGAAGTATTGGATTCCATATTTGCAAAATAAGCTTGCCCGATTTTGAAAAAGTTACTCCTGCCCGTTCTCTTAATATTGTGCTCGATTTGTCAAGCCCAAAAAAACTACACCATAAGTGGCTATATTAAAGATTCGCTCAATGGTGAAACTTTGATCGGCGCCACAATCAGTATCCTGGGGCAAGGAAAAGGAATAAACTCTAATCAATATGGCTTTTATTCATTAAGTCTTACCGGGGGATCTTACAGATTGATCTGCACATATACCGGGTATCAGACTCTGGTATTAGACCTGGACCTCAATGCTGATGTTAATTACAATTTTGAACTACTTCCTAGAACTACAACTTTTTCCGAAATAATAATCTCGGGTAAACGTAGGGACGCCAATGTGCGGAATGCTCAGATGGGGCAGATCGATCTGAGTATCGAACAGATTAAGAACGCGCCATCATTTCTTGGAGAAGTTGATATTTTGAAAACCATTCAACTATTGCCTGGGGTACGAAATGCGGGCGAAGGGAGTGCAGGCATATATGTGCGGGGAGGAGGTCCTGATCAGAATTTGATTATACTCGATGATGCTGTGGTGTATAATACCGGGCACTTGTTTGGCTTCTTTTCCATTTTTAATGCTGATGCCATAAAGAATACCACGCTTATCAAAGGCGGGATGCCTGCGCAATATGGTGGCAGGCTATCGAGTGTGCTTGATATTTCAATGAAGGAAGGCAACAACAAAGAATTCCAGGTGGAAGGCGGCATCGGGCTCATCGCATCAAGATTCTCATTGCAGGGGCCTGTAAAAAAAGAGAAAGCTTCATTTATCATTTCTGCACGCAGAACTTATGTGGATGCTTTGGCAAAACCATTTCTTAAAAAAGACAACCAGTTCTTTGGTTCCGGATATTATTTCTATGACCTGAATGCAAAAATTAATTATAAGTTTTCTGAAAAAGACAGAATTTACCTCAGCGGGTATTTTGGAAAAGATAAATTTGATTTTGTTAATGGAAGGCAGTCATTAAACATCAATATTCCCTGGGGCAATTCTACAGGAACTTTCCGCTGGAATCATGTATTCAACAAAAGGCTTTTTGGAAATACCACCCTTGTTTTCAATGATTATAATTTTGCCTTTAAAGCAAGACAGAATGATTTTGAAGTGAAATTAACTTCGGGTATCCGTGACCTTAACCTTAAACAGGATTTTGATCTTTTTCCTTTTACCAGGCATAAATTAAAATTTGGTGGCTTGTTTACCTACCATACTTTTCGACCTTCAGTGGTAAGTGGTAAGCAGGGCGAAACAGAATTCAAACCACTTAATGCCCAGGTTAAATATGCTTATGAATCTGCTTTGTACCTGCAGGATGACTGGGAGGTGAGTGATAGATTAAAGATCAATGCTGGATTGCGTTATAGCAGGTTTAGACAGGTTGGTCCATTTAAAATTTATGCAACAGACATAAATGGAAACAGAACCGACAGCACAGTCTATACAAAAGGTGAAACAGTAAAAACTTATAATGGCTTCGAGCCAAGAATCACTGCACGTTATGCCATCAGGGAAGATGTTTCTGTAAAAGGATCGATCAGCCGAAACTTCCAGTATATCCATCTCGTAAGCAATGCGGGCACCACATTACCCACTGATTTGTGGGTGCCAAGTACATACCGGGTGAAGCCACAGGAGAGTTGGTTGTATGCGCTTGGTCTTTTCAAAAATTTCCAGGACAATACATACGAAACATCTGTAGAATTATATTATAAGGATATGCAAAACCAGATCGAATACGAGGAAGGCTATACGCCCAATACACTTGAGGATACTGAGATCTATTTCACATTTGGAAAGGGCTGGAGTTATGGCGCAGAATTTTTTATTAATAAAAAGAAAGGAAGATTTACCGGTTGGCTCGGATATACGCTGAGCTGGACCTGGAGGAAATTTCCACGGTTGAATTTTGGAAATAAATATCCTGCAAAATACGATCGGCGCACCGACCTTTCTTTAGTAGGGTCTTATGAACTGAACAGCAAGTGGAAACTCTCCGGCGATTTTGTATTTGGTTCGGGTAATGCCGCTACGTTACCCCAACGCTTTTATATCATTAATGGAATTCTTACACAGGAGTATAGTAAGATAAATGAGTATCGCCTGCCTTCATATCATCGCCTCGATATTGCTGCAACATACACACCGAACAAAAAGCCACAAAGCAGATTGAAAAGTCAATGGGTCTTCAGTGTATATAATTTGTATAGTCGTAAAAATCCTTACTTCATTTACTTTGACCAGGAAGGAAGCCCATTCAATGGTACTTTGAAAGTGCAGGCTAAACAAGTTTCTTTGTTTCCAGTAATTCCCTCAGTAACCTGGAATTTTAAATTCTGATTATGCAAATATGCTGGTTGTAACCTAAATAAAAGTTTAAACACTGAAATTTCGCAGGTTAAGTTATGAGAAATTTTAAAAAAATTAGTGTGATATTGATCGCTGCCTTATTTATTTTGGCAGGATTAAATCATTTTAGATCACCGGCCATGTACGAAGCGATGATCCCACGATATTTTCCTTTCCATTCTTTTATAAATTATACAAGCGGTGTTCTGGAGTTCACAGGTGGAGTGATGATGCTTTTTCGTTCTACAAGAAAATTATCAATATATCTCCTTGTCGGGTTATTGATTGCGTTTATCCCGGCGCATATTTACCTGATCCAGGAGCATGGATGCGTACATTCCGATATTTGCATCCCGATTTGGCTTGCATTTGTTAGATTAGTTCCTTTACAATTTTTGTTGATGTGGTGGGTGTGGACCGCTGATTAAGTTGAATTAATTATTAGTATGATAACAATTATCATCAGCGGTCAAATTCAGGGAAATCACAATAATTAAATAATCCACCGGTCAATCAGCGGTTTCGCTTTGGTATGAATGAGATTGTTCCGTTCTTCTGGTTATCGGATGTGATCCTTGTTTCATAGCGCCGATCACCATCCCTAACTACCATCAATGCAGTATTGGGCGGTATTTCACCTAGATTTTCGGCATACATGGTAAGCTCATTTTCTTCTCTGCCTTCATCCAGTGTAAGGTTTATCGTTAGTGGTTTATCACTTAGCCGCTGGTGGGAGAGTAATAAACGTCCATTATAGAATACCGAGACAGTATCTCCATCGATATCACCATTATCATAAAGATCAACGCTAAAGGTTTCCTTTTCAATCTCGATCTTCTTAACCAAGGTATTTGTTCTCTTCTCGAATTTAGTTGAAGGCAGTACAATCTTGTCGTCTTTTTTTACAACAGGAGGATTTACAACGATAACTTCTTTCGTGATATTTTTGTTAGTCTCTGCGGGTTTAACTTTTTCATTCTTTACTATCGGTGGATTGCCAGCATCCCGAATTTTATCTTTGGTGGCATTACCTTTTTGTATGGGCTTAACTTTTACAACGGGAGGAGATGCCGCCTTCTGCGAATTAAGATCTTTGAAAGGCGTATCTTTTTTAGCAATAGTTTTTTGTCTTAAAGTATTATCTATAAATGGAACATTCCTTTTGAGTAACCGGCGTGTTAGCATTGTTTTGCCATAACCACAATCGCCTACCTGGTTTGGAGCAGGTATCCATGTTCCTTCAAGTGATTCAGAATCTTCGCCATTCTTAAAATACGTGAGTCGGTGTGTCTGGAAACAATTCTGGAAATCTTTGGGGGTGTTGTATTTAGTACGAACATATTCGGTTACGATTACTTCTTTTGTATCAGGATTAATCTTTCCTTTTACTTTGCAAATTGTATAGTATTTTTTTCCGCCATCTGTAAAATACGTATACGAATAGCCGTTAACGGATCTGCCACTCGATTCCAGTTCGATTACATATTCAATTTTATCTCCACCATATCCAACAAAAGAGATGCTATTATCAGAAAACGCACCCTTCCATTGCCCGGTGAAGTTTTGCGCTTTCGAACAGAAACTCAAGACGATAAAAAAAAGGAGGGTAAAGCATTGCTTCATGTGCAAAGATTTTCGTTACATGCAAATTTAAATGTAATTGAAAAGACTGCAATTAATTGAATTATTTCTTTAGCTAAGACTTCGTTAAATTTGCCACCGGTAAATTCTAAAATGAAGGCACCGTTGAATCATACGATGATAAATATAAAATTTCCAGATGGGGCGGTAAGACAATATGAACCTGGTATATCAGCAATGGATATTGCTAAATCAATTAGTGAGGGACTTGCACGAAAAGTGCTTGTTGCAAAAGTTGACGGGGTGATTTGGGATAGTTCCCGACCAATAAAAAATGATGCGGGCATCAGGTTCCTGACCTGGGAGGATGATGATGGAAAGTCAACTTTCTGGCATTCCTCTGCGCACCTGATGGCTGAGGCCGTAGAAAGCATTTTTCCGGGAGTAAAATTCTGGGTAGGACCGGCGCTGGAAAAAGGCTTTTATTATGATATGGATCTTGGCGAGCAGCAGGTGGGTGAAGAAGACCTCAAAAAGCTCGAAGCAAAAATGACAGAACTGGCAAGGCAAAATAGCGCATACACCAGGAAAGAAATTTCAAAAAGCGAAGCCATAAAATATTTCGAAGAAAAAGGGGATGAATATAAACTGGACCTTCTGTCTGGTTTGCCTGATGGGGAAATCACTTTTTACACCCAGGGCAATTTCACAGACCTATGTAAAGGACCGCACATTCCGGCAACCGGCGTGGTAAAAGGCATTAAGCTAACTGCTATCGCCGGTGCATATTGGAAAGGCGATGAGAAAAACAAAATGCTTACCCGGATTTATGGTGTCACTTTTCCCAGCAATAAAGAATTAGAAGAGTACATGATTCTACTTGATGAAGCCAAAAAACGGGATCATCGTAAACTTGGTAAAGAACTGGAACTATTTACTTTTTCAGAAAAAGTTGGCCTTGGATTGCCATTGTGGCTACCTAAAGGTGCAATGCTTAGAGATCGTCTGCAGCAATTTTTGCAAAAAGCACAGCTTGCATCCGGTTATTTGCCCGTGATAACTCCTCATATCGGGCACAAGAATTTATATATCACAAGCGGACATTTTGAAAAGTATGGCAAGGATAGTTTTCAACCCATTCGTACACCACAGGAAGGTGAAGAATTTTTTCTCAAACCAATGAATTGTCCCCATCATTGCGAGATATACAAATCCTCGCCAAGGAGTTACAAGGACCTCCCATTGCGACTTGCGGAATTTGGAACTGTTTATCGGTACGAACAACATGGTGAACTTCATGGGCTAACAAGAGTTCGCGGTTTTACCCAGGATGACGCTCATTTATTTTGCATGCCACACCAGGTAAAAGAAGAATTCAAGAAAGTTATTGATATGGTCTTCTATGTTTTTGACACGTTGAAATTCAAAGATTATACGGCCCAGTTTTCATCACTCCCTATATACTTAATTTTATCTTCTTTATCTCTAAGGGAAATCTGGGCCGTATAATCTTTGAAATTCAAGGTGTCAAAAACATAGAAGACCATATCAATAACTTTCTTGAATTCTTCTTTTACCTGGTGTGGCATGCAAAATAAATG
>JBKJPO010000240.1:0-2569 GCA_046595095.1 Chitinophagaceae bacterium | reverse complement strand
ATTATTTGCTGAACCAACATTTAGCGCATTGGAACCAACAGCTACATTGCCCGTGCCTCCATTTGCATATCCGGCTTTAAAGCCAACCCCAACATTATCACTACCTAGAAAATTGTTGTATAGTGCTTTTGAGCCCACGGCAGTATTGCGGTGTACGTTTGTTGAACCTTGCATTGCTGAATCACCCATACCAGTATTATCATTTCCTGAAATATTATAAAGTGCGTCAGTACCTATAGCAACATTTCTTGCAGCAGCAAGTATCTTATATAAAGACCTGTTGCCTATACCAACATTGCTATTGCCTGAATTGGAATTGAAAAGAACCTTAGACCCAATGGCAATATTATCGCCTAAACCACCATTCAATTTATGTAGAGCAGAGTCGCCAATGGCCACCATATTTGGCACTATGGTATTGCTGTATAAACTTGCGTGCCCAAAAGCGTTATTTCCCGAGGCTGTGGTATTATTATATAAAGCCGCAAAGCCAAATGCTGTATTTTTTTCACCTGAAGTGTTTTTAAATAAACTTGTTGCACCCATAGTTGTATTCCAGCTACCCGTTGTATTGGCAGCCATCGATTGGTATCCAATGGCACTATTATTATAACCGGTGGTATTATATTTGAGAGAATGGTAACCCACAGCAGTACTCAGCAAGCCATTGGTAGGATGACCAGTAGCCTTGGCCAGGCTACTATCTCCAATCCCAATGTTGCCATTGTTATTTACAGTTGTACCCAATACATCCCGGCCAAGGGCGATATTATGATTGCCTAAAGTATTTTCCAGAAGTGGAAGATAGCCCAATGCAATATTATAATCTCCGCTGGTTGTCTTTTGTAAACTATAAGCGCCCAGGGCAAGGTTAGCATTTCCATCTGTATTATCGGTTAATGCTGATGAACCCATGGCAATATTACTAACGCCCGTTAAATTGTTCCTGAGGGTCGACATATTTCCTATGGCAACATTGCCAGCACCTTCAGTATTGCTTTTGAGGGCATCCGTTCCAATGGCCACATTTTGAAACCCCGTAGTATTGTTATATAAGGCTTTGGAACCGATAGCTGTATTATTGATAGACTCAAAAACATTTGTAGCACCTACACCGTTGAAGTACAAAGCACTGTCGCCTATGGCTATCAGCCGGGTCCTGGTGGTGTTACTATACAATGCCTTTGGCCCGATAGCAACATTACTGTGAGCTGTTGTATTTGAAAAGAGTGACTGGTTACCTATGCCGGTATTGTTTGACCCGGTAGATGAGTTGCCTGCATTTTGGCCGATAAAATAATTATGGAGAGCGGCATCAAATTTTCCCGCAGGCAAATTATTGAGCCTGAATACCAGCGGTTGATTGTCAGTAGTGCCTAAAAACTGTGTTAGGGGATTTATACCTGCATTACCTGTAATATTCCATCCCATGGATGAGGCTACATCACTGGCAATAAGTAATTTATTCCACTGTGTTCCGTTCCAGTAATAATAACCACCCCCGGATGGTAATGAAGCATTAGTATTAAAAACTAATAAGGACAATGCGGGAGAAGTAATCGTGGCCACGTCAGTGACTGATAATAACGCCACATTGGGGATACGCAAACCTTTTGATGTACTTACTATGTCCAATTGCGCGGAAGCATCGGGAGTTATCGTGCCAATACCTACCGATTGTGCTGCAAGTTTTGCAACCGAAAAGAACAAGCAAAATATTGGTAGAATGATTACTCGTTTCATATGTTAGTTTTTGATGTGAAATATATTAGCCATGCAATGTAAAAATGCATGTAAAAACAAACTTCCCCATTACCCTTTAGGGTATTTTTTTAGAAAAAATTACAGAACCATCTTCCCGGGCAGTGCATCAACAGACTTTCCGGTTTAATGCATACAAACCGCGCGAAAAATTTTAAAAAATAAACCAGCTGCAGTAAGAAAAATTATCAATGCCCTTTTTATTTCAGCTCTAACTACTATGAATGAGTCGTTAAGAATTTAGCTGATCCAGGCTTAGAAATGCTGTATATTAGAATATAACAAGTATATGAGTTTCTCTAATTTGGGAAGGTTATTCAATTTAAAATTATAATTACTCTATTTCGAATGTTGACTGATTGATTCCCACCCAATCATGAAAATAACCAGGTATTATAATTATTAATCGTTCGGGCAAAGCTTTTTTCTGTCTGAAAAAGAATTAATAAAGCTTATAGCATCCTGGTCCTGCCTTACCCTGATTTGAAGATCAGATAGCTTCAACTTTGTTTTTGCCACTCCTTCTACATAACCCACATTAAAGGGCTCTACCACAAACAAACTGGCCACTTCATTGATACATGCCTGTATATAAAAATGGGACCTCGTTGACATATTTTTATTGATCATTAATTGTTGGCAATATTGCTGCTTATATGTGGCTTTATCTTTATAAACCATTGTGATTGTATTATTGATTAACTGTTCGGCAAATGCGGAAAGCTGTACACTACTTCCTTCAGCGAAATACCGGGGACCCAAAAGTTTCATCATCACTGCACGGAATTCTTCAGGAGTTCCGTTTCTT
>JBKJPO010000230.1:0-5931 GCA_046595095.1 Chitinophagaceae bacterium | reverse complement strand
ATTAGTGGAACTTCTGCAAATGATGTTTTTATAATTCAGCAAATTGATAAAAACAGGGAGCCAGGAAACCTGGCCATAGGATCAGGATTTACATTCTTTACTTTTAATAATGAGAAGCGCAATTTCGAATTCCCCGTCACTGAAAATGATCGTGGAGGCTTTGCCGTTAACCAGTTTTTTATAAAAAATAATCGTGTTTACAGCAGTAAATGGAATGTAAATGTTCCATGGACAAATAAGGAACTTGTAATCAGCTTTGAAACTTTTCGCGACAAAACTTTGCCCGGAAGCGAAGAGAAATGGAAGGTAAAAATTAGTGGAAAAAAAGGAGA
Organism: Chitinophagaceae bacterium; assembly: GCA_046595095.1. GTDB lineage: Bacteria > Bacteroidota > Bacteroidia > Chitinophagales > Chitinophagaceae > Ginsengibacter. The sequence continues at coordinate 5,599 of JBKJPO010000230.1, read as the reverse complement.
TAAGCTGGCCGCAGAAATGCTGGCAAGTATGTATGACGCCTCATTGGATCAGTTTAAACCTCATAGCTGGTCATCATTAAATTTGTGGCCCAATTACAGTGGATATTCCAATTGGACTGCAGCTAATAATTTTGCTGTTGCAGCATCTGAAGAACGTTGGTGGTCGCGGGACTATATTCAGAATAAGGAAAAGAGTTATGATGAGCTGGCAGTAAATACTTACTCCAGTGTTTCTGCCGAACGGTTACGAAATATGATGCAGAGTGCCCCTGCCTCTGTTCAACGTTCACTTGGCAATAATATGATTGGCCGGGAAGGGGATGCTTCTGCAGATCAGGCTAAAGCAAGTTTTGCAAAAAAGGAAACGAATCAGTCTGCCCAGGACGATGTTTTAAGGGACGGTGCGAAAGTGGAAGAATTGCAATCTCCGCCAAAGGAAGTGCAGGTGCGAAAAAACTTTAATGAAACAGCATTTTTCTTTCCTGAATTACGCACTGATAAAGATGGAAATATTGAATTCAGCTTCACTATTCCTGAAGCACTTACACAATGGAAGCTCATGTTGCTTGCGCATACGAAAGAGCTTGCAACAGGCACGGCTACCCGTACTGTAGTTACCCAAAAGGAATTGATGGTCCAGCCAAATGCCCCTCGTTTTATCAGGGAAGGCGACCGCATGGAATTCAGTACCAAAATTGTAAATCTTACAGGCAAGGAAATTACCGGCCAGGCAGAGTTATTGTTATTTAATGCTGCTACCATGCAGCCTGTGGACGGCTGGTTTAAAAACATGTTTCCTAACCAACATTTTACAATAGGCGCGGCCCAGAGTACTGCGATCAAATTCAATATTGAAATACCTTATAATTATGGCAGCGCACTCGTTTACAGGATTGTAGCCCGGTCGGGCAACTTAAGTGATGGTGAGGAGAATAGTCTTCCAGTTCTCACAAACAGGATGTTGGTAACTGAGACAATGCCGATGCCCGTACGCGGCAACGTTAGTAAGACTTTTACTTTTGAAAAATTAATTAATTCCGGTAAGAGTGAAACACTTAGCCATCATGCTTTGACTTTTGAATACACAACAAACCCATCTTGGCTCGTAGTTCAGGCTCTGCCATTCCTGGCTGAGACTAAGTACGAATGCGTGGACCAGATTTTTAACCGTTATTATGCAAACAGTCTTGCACAGAAAATTGCTAATAGTTCTCCGCGAATCAAAGCCATTTTCGACAAATGGAAAAACCTGGATACTGCTGCTCTGCTGAGTAACCTGCAGAAAAATGAAGAATTAAAAGCGGTATTACTTCAAGAAACTCCCTGGGTGCTCCAGGCTAAGAATGAAGAGCAACAGAAAAGGAATATTGCATTATTGTTTGATATGGAACGCATGAACAGGGAATTGCAGACATCACTTGAAAAACTTAAAGGCATGCAGGTTTCCAATGGCGGATTCGTATGGTTTAAAGGGGCACCAGATGATCGATACATGACACAATATATTGTTACTGGTATCGGGCACCTGTATAAACTTGGTGCAGTACAGCAATCACAGGAATCATCGATAAAAAAGATACTTCAAATAGCTTTGCCTTATCTTGACAGGAAGCTCAAACAGGATTACGATGATCTTTTGAAGCATAAAATTGACCTCAAGAATAATAATTTGGGGTTCACTTCAATCCAGTATCTGTACATGCGAAGCTTTTTTCCTGAAACTGCAATAGCACAGGCTACTCAAACAGCATTCAATTATTATAAAGGACAAGCTCAAAAATTCTGGTTGTCAAACACAAAATATATGCAGGGAATGATTGCGCTTGCGCTTTACCGTAATGGAGATGCGGTTACTTCCAAAGCAATCATTGCATCCTTAAAGGAAAACGCAATTGTAAAGGAAGAGATGGGAATGTACTGGAGGGATTTTACTATTCGCGGTTATTTCTGGCACCAGGCTCCTATTGAGAGCCAGTCATTGATGATCGAAGCTTTCCATGAGATCAGTAAGGATATGGATATTGTTGATGACCTCAAAACATGGTTGTTGAAAAACAAACAGACTAATAATTGGGAAACGACAAAAGCCACTGCTGAAGCTTGTTATGCATTGCTCTTGCAGGGTACAGACTGGCTGATACATGAGCGCAATGTAGTGATCAAATCCGGAGCTACAATTCTTGACAGCAAGACTCTAAAGCAGGAAGCGGGGACGGGTTATTTCAAACAACGCTATGAAGGACCATCCGTGAAACCTGAAATGGGAAACATTACTGTTACCGTTTCTTCAGCGCAGACACAAAAGTCGGCTGCGCCGGCAGACAAAGCCGGAACAAGCTGGGGCGCGGCTTATTGGCAATATTTTGAAGATCTCGATAAAATAACATTTGCTGAAACGCCATTGAAACTCACTAAAAAACTTTTCAGGGAAAAAAATACAGATCGTGGGCCAGTGATCACTCCTGTGAATAATAAAGATGAATTAAAACCGGGAGATAAAGTAAAAGTGCGGATCGAGCTTCGTGTAGATCGTGAAATGGAATATGTTCATATGAAAGATATGCGTGCCGCATGTATGGAACCGTTGAATGTAATTAGTAGTTACAAATACCAGGACGGGCTTGGATATTATGAAACAACCAAGGACGCGAGCACTAACTTTTTCTTCCATTGGTTGCAGAAAGGAACCTATGTTTTTGAGTATAGTTTATTTGTAACGCATAGCGGTAATTTCAGTAATGGGATCACCACCATTCAAAGCATGTATGCGCCTGAATTTACCGCGCATAGCGAAGGGATACGTGTAAATGTTACCGACAAGTAAAACCTGTATCTTTGCCGCCGTTATAAATAATTCAAAATGTATAGAACCCATACCTGTGGCGAGTTAAGGCCTACAGATATCAATAAAGAAGTAAAACTTTCCGGCTGGGTACAAACCATCAGGAAATTTGGCAGTATCACTTTCGTTGATCTTCGGGATCGTTATGGCATTACTCAATTGCTTTTTAATGAATCCCTGAATGAATTACTGGATAAAAATCCGCTGGGGCGCGAATTTGTGTTGCAGGCTAAGGGGCTGGTGCGGGAGAGAAGTAGTAAAAACCTAAACATACCAACAGGCGCAATAGAAGTATTGGTGAATGAATTCAGTATTTTGAATTCTTCTGCGGTACCTCCTTTTACCATCCAGGAAGATACTGATGGCGGAGATGACGTGCGGATGAAATATCGTTTTCTTGACCTTCGCCGTAGCCCGCTTCGGAAAAATCTTGAATTGCGTTACCAGGTAAACCGCGCCGCCCGCAACTACCTTCACGAGCAGAATTTTATGGATATTGAAACCCCATTCCTGATCAAATCGACTCCCGAGGGAGCCCGCGATTTTGTAGTGCCAAGCAGGATGAACCCCGGGCAGTTTTATGCACTGCCTCAATCCCCACAAACTTTCAAGCAATTGTTGATGGTAAGTGGCTTCGACCGCTACTACCAGGTTGTGAAATGTTTCAGGGATGAAGATCTACGTGCAGACAGGCAACCGGAATTTACACAGATCGATTGCGAAATGGCATTTGTAGAACAGGAGGATATCATTCAGATGTTTGAGGGAATGATTCGCCATATTTTCAAAGAAGTAAAGGGAATTGAATACACAGATATAATTGAAAGGATCAGTTGGGATGAAGCAATGCGATTGTATGGAAATGATAAACCGGATATAAGGTTTGGAATGCAACTCGTGGATCTTACCCCGTTAGTAGGTAATGAGGGAAGCATGACGCATGAATTCAAAGTGTTCAAAGACGCTGAATTGGTTACAGCAATTGCTGTACAAGGTGCTGCTGAGTATACCCGCAAGCAACTGGACGAATTGACCGAGTGGGTTAAACGTCCACAGATAGGTATGACCGGGTTGATCTACTGTCGTGTAAATGCAGATGGTTCACTGAAAAGTTCAGTTGATAAATTTTTTACTGAAGAGCAACTTAAAGAATGGGCAAGTGCATGTATCGCCTTGCCGGGAGATCTTATTCTTATTCTTGCGGGAAGAGAAGAGCGCACAAGAAAAGCAATGAGCGATCTTCGTTTATACCTTGGCGAAAGGTTGGGTTTGCGAAAGCCAGCTGAGTACAAATTATTATGGGTTCTTGATTTCCCGCTGTTCGAGTATGATGAAGACGGCAATCGATGGGTAGCACGTCATCATCCATTTACTTCTCCAAAGCCTGAGCATATTAGGGTGATGATTGAGAATAACCCGGTGATCAGTGATTCGGATAAATATCTCCAGCACCCTTATGCAACTATCAAGGCAAACGCCTATGATATGGTTTTGAATGGTAATGAAATCGGTGGCGGGTCCATCCGCATTCACCAACGGGAATTACAGGAGAAAATGTTTGATGCGCTCGGTATGTCAAAGGAAGAAGCCTTGCATAAGTTTGGCTTTCTCCTTGGCGCATTTGAATATGGTGCACCTCCGCATGGTGGCATCGCTTTTGGTTTTGACCGGCTTTGCGCCATCCTGGGCGGCAGCGAATCGATCCGTGATTTTATTGCTTTTCCAAAAAACAACAATGGCCGGGATGTGATGCTTGATGCACCCGGAACTATTGATGATAAACAATTTGAAGAGTTGCAGATAAAACTGGATCTAAAAAATTAATTGCTGAGAATGAAGCTATTTTCTTCTTATCTTTTCATACATAACTTACACTGGATGAACTACTCTAAAATATTGTATGGTTTTCTGTTAACTGTACTTTTCTATTCCTGTCAGAAACATATTGATGCACCGGCTGCCAGCAGTTTACCGGCACAAACAATATTAAATGTTTCCTACGGGAGTTCAACAAGCCAGAACATGGATGTTTACCTACCTGCTGCGCGTACAACAGCAGCAACAAAAGTATTGATCCTGGTGCATGGTGGAAGCTGGAATGGAGGCGATAAAAATGATCTTACAGAATATGTTGATAGTTTCCGAAAGCGAATGCCTGACTACGCGTTTTTCAATATTAATTACCGGCTGGCTACTACACCAACAACTTTATTTCCAACCCAGGAAACAGATGTGAAAGCTGCATTGCAATTTATTTATGATAAAGCACAGGAGTATGTTATCTCACAAAAATTTGTATTAACTGGTGTAAGTGCGGGCGGGCATCTGGCTCTGCTGCAAGCCTATAAATATTCAAGCCCTGTAAAAGTGAAAGCAGTTATTTCATTCTTCGGGCCTACAGATCTAATCGATATGTACAATAACCCTACAAATATTTTTGTAAAATCTGCACTGGTGGCGGTTGTAGGCAAAACGCCTGCACAGGATTCTTTACTTTATGCAAATTCAAGTCCAATCAATTTCATCAATAATGCGAGCCCTCCCACTTTATTACTGCACGGTGGATTGGACCCATTGGTAAGGCCTACACAATCGGCCGCAGTAAAAACAAAATTGCTGGCAGCAGGTGTAATAAATGATTACATTTTTTATCCAAATGAAGGTCATGGCTGGTTTGGCGCAAACCTTATTGATTCTTTTAATAAACTCCAGGCATTCTTACAAACCCATGTCAACTAGCACAACTGATTTTTGTGA
>JBKJPO010000149.1:0-3280 GCA_046595095.1 Chitinophagaceae bacterium | reverse complement strand
TTTATTTGTTAAGACTTTAGAAAATTAGAAAATTTTCTACAGAAATGGTTGAATTAAAATATGATATTTATTCTGAAACAGTGAACATCAAATGACTTGAAATACAAACGGCTAAAGTTTAACTGGTTATAAGTGCTTATTTATTATCTATTGTTTTTTTAGTTTAAGGCATGGCAATTGTATTATCTGTATTATCGAATTAGTGAAGCTTCTGTTTACCTCCTGGAATACTTCCATTATCCTAAATCACCAAATGATTAATCTCATTAACCGTAGGTTAATTTGATCAATTTATCCAATCCTAAATGACATTCTAAATGACAATATTTTTTATTGCCAGGTAGACCGTTATTACTTCAATTTTTTTTATGCTAAATCTATCAAATTATGGCCCCTTAAAATTTACATTCTTGTTTTTAAGTCTTTTAGACTAGCTTACATGATTAACAGTACCTTCTTTGGGATCAAGCAAAATTGCCTTCATCTTAAAGATTAGTATTTCCCAGTAATCCCCCAGTTTACAAAGCCACTTATCCTGCAGTGTTATTGATTCTTGTTGAATCCAATTCTATCAAACCTGTGTTAGGTTATCAATATTCATATGAATTGATAAGGAAATTTATTTGTCAAACATTTTTTCAACGCTAAATTTTTTAATTATGGAACGCTTAAAATTTACATTCCTTTTATTATTCATCTGCGCATTTGCTGCGGCTCAAAATCCATTTCAAGCAAAACCCCCGCAGAGCAAAAATCAAATTGCTCAAGCTGATGTTGATGCAAACTGGCTTGCTCAGGCCCAACAACATCTGAATGAATCTGAATATTTTTTTAAGAAAATGCAGGGAAATATTTATGCAACAGCCAACCGGGCTCAAAGAACCGGTTTCTTTATCGAAGGAAATAAGTTTACAGTTAAGCCTATTCAATTTAACCAGGATGTAAAAGGTCAGTCGTGGCACACATCCATGGAAATAACTCAAGTTTCCAAAAGCACAGACGCTAAAAATATTTCCGGGCCAACTTCAATTGAATCAAAGAACAAGTATTTAAAATATAATTATGATGATTTTGCAGTTGAATATGTAAATGGTGAGAAGGGACTCAGACAAAATTTTATCGTTAATAAAAAACCTGAAGGAGACCAGCATTTGCAGGTTTCACTGAATATTACTGGAAATCTCATTCCAAAACTGTCTGGTCAAAATTCAGTTGAATTTGTAGAAGCTGAATCGCATAAAACTGTTTTGAAATATGATGATCTAATTGTTTGGGATGCCAATAACGTTCCTTTAACTGCGTATATGCAATTAAAGGATAAAAAATTGCAACTCATTGTCGAAGATAAAAATGCAGTTTATCCGGTAACTATTGATCCCTTGAATCATACTCCGGAGTGGACAACCTCCGCTAATGGAGTTCTAACGAGTGTGCTTACAACTTTTCAATTGCAGGTCGATGCATTGTATGGTTATAAAGTTGCTGGAGTTGGAGATGTAAATGCAGATGGATTTGCTGATATTGCAATAGGTGCTCCGGGGGCAATCAATATACTTGCCGGCCCGATAACTGTTGTAGGTGCTGGTGCTGTATTTGTTTACTTTGGATCTCCAACTGGTCCCTCAACTACGCCGAGTAAAGTTTTAAGAGCTTCAACATCAATTACCAATGCATTATTTGGCTTTAGTATCGCCGGTGGAAATGTTACCGGCGATGGACGAAATGATATTGTTGTAGGTGCTCCGGGAGAATCATATTCTACCACCGTTAGCGGCGCTCCGTCAACAGCAAATGTTACAGCCGGCAAAGTATATATTTTTAGAGGAGAAGATCTGACTGCAGCAGGAAATCCACTTCCATTAGCTCCTATTTTCCTTGATGGTTCAGGCTTTTTTAGCAATGGCATAATAGGAGTTCTTGCTGCAAATGTGAGTGTGAATGCTTTATTCGGTTTTTCTGTAGGTGTATCTGAAGACCTTAATGGAGATGGTCTTGGTGAAGTAATTGTTGGTTCTCCGGGTTATGCAGCTGCACAATTGGTTCTGGTAAGAAGTGGTGCTGCATTTGTCTATTTTTCAACCAATCTTGCAACTAACACGCCTACTCAACTTACAGCACCCACTGCAGGGCTTTTGGGTATCGCAAATCTTGAAGGGCTTTTATTTGGTTTTAGTGTTGATGGATTAGGTGATTATAATAAAGATGGCAGGCCAGACATAGTTGTTGGAGCTCCTGCCGGGGTAAGTATATCAACTAATTTTTTAGGAGGTAGCGCATATATTTATAATGGCACAGTAACGGGCATAAATACGACTTTTGGCACCCAGCTCACAGCGGCCAGTGGTAGTCTTATTCTTTCTGTTGCAAATTTATTTGGTTACGATGTAAGAGGCGTTAGAACCGCAGCAGGTGTACGCAATGGCAATGTTTTGGTTGGTGCACCCACAGGTCTGGTATTAAGTAACGTGGTAGGAAGCCTGAGATTAAAAGCAGGAAATCTTCATGTATTTTTATCTACACTATCTCCAGGTGCTAATCAAATACCTGCTCAATCTTTTTCATCTCCAAGAGGTAGTTCATTGTTAACCATTTTAGCCGGGCAAAACTTAAACGTTTCTGCCATGTTTGGTGCATCCATAGATAATATGCTTGATGTAAACTGCGATGGTATCAACGATATAATTGTTGGAGAACCTTTATCAACAGGTGTTGGAATTATAGGTGCAAATGTGGTTGGCGGAGCAGCTTATGTTTTTCTTGGAAATGCAACCGGCACATATGTTATCTCACCATTCTGGACATTAGAAAATTCTGTATCATTTGATGCAGGTATAAATGCAGGCAGTTTGTTAGGGTACAGTGTTGCAGGCGCGAGACATGTTAGGGGACCTTTACAAGGTGTTAGAGCGTTGGTTGGTGCACCCGGTGCAGCATTGGATTTTAGTTCCGGGATTTTTAATTTAGGAGGTACTTTTGGAACCCTATTTAGTTTTGTCGCTGGTAATAACGGCCTTGGAAAAGCTTATCTATTCGGCTTTGCTAATTGTGGTGTGGTCTTGAACCCGGATATAAATGTGGCATTTATAAATCAACCTGTACTTGGTAATGTTAGTACCAATGATAAAGTTCCTGGTGGTACAACTTATGGCACACCTATACCAGGTGGAGGAAATCCTGCAGGAGGATCAATAACTATGAATGCGGATGGATCCTATACTTTCACAGGAACTACAGCCGGTGTGTATTACTACCAGGTTCCGGTTTGTATACCCGGTCAGGC
>JBKJPO010000001.1:0-5075 GCA_046595095.1 Chitinophagaceae bacterium | reverse complement strand
TTTCAACTGGCTCCAAAAGTTTCATCCGGTTCGAAATTTCCAGTGGGGCAATGCCCAGTTGCAACAAAACAGCTAAGGAAGAAATACTGTTCTCAATGGAGGCATCATCAGTAAAATCAATCGCAACCATACCTTCCTCCCCTGAGTGTACATACTCGATAACGGTATGGTGTAACTGTTTTTCAATTTTACTAATAAATAATAATGCATCTTGCTTTGACCTGCTCCATCCAAACAATTCCAGGCCATCATGTTCATTTTGTAATGAAATCATTTCTTCATGAAGGATCTGATAGTCTTTACAGTAAATAACCGTTTTACAGTCAATGAATAACTCAATCTTCTCCTTAATCTTATGGCGATGATCTTTAAAGCCTTCATCATGAGCATCACCAATATTGGTGAATATCCCGATCGTTGGTCTTATAATTTTTTGAAGCTTCACCATTTCACCTGGTTTCGAAATTCCAGCTTCAAAAATACCCAGGTCATGATGGTTATCGAGTTGCCATACGCTTAGAGGAACACCTGATTGAGAGTTGTAGCTTTTGGGGCTTCGGATAATATTATGATCCTGCTGAAGAAGCTGGAAAAGCCATTCTTTTACAATTGTTTTCCCATTACTTCCGGTGATTCCAATAATAGGTAAAGAGAATTTTTGCCTGTGAAATTCAGCCAGGTTCTGTAGGGCAGTCAATGTATCTTTCACAAAAATAAAGGCTGCGCCAGGGAATGGGGCCCAATCAAAATCTTCCCCAGCCACCACGAACGCCCGAACGCCTTTCTCATATACCTCCGGGATAAATTGTTTACCATTTCTGCGTGGGCCATCAAGTGCAAAAAAGAGCGAAGTTTCCGGAAACAAAATTTTACGACTGTCGGGCAACAATTGATTTATCACAAATCCCGGATCTGCATTTGTCAGCCTGCCATTTACAATACCGGCTATTGCTGTTATGGTATATCCTTTTATTTTATTCACGCCACCGGAGTTACTTCATCTGAGGGTTCATCTTCGGGTACATCAGGCTTTTTATGATAAATTGAATAGAAAATTGAACCGCCAAGACAGGTTACAATAACGAGAAGAGATATCCAAACGGGGAGATGTATTTCGAAATACTCAACCAGCATTTTTAAGCCAATAAATACAAGCACAATTGCTATCCCCTGTTGCAGATAGTCAAATTTGCTTACAGCTCCCTTCAGTAAAAAAAATAATGACCTAAGGCCAAGAACAGCAAAAATATTGGAGGTATAAATCACCATCTTATTCTGTGAGATGGCGAATACTGCCGGTATCGAATCCAGCGCGAAAACAATATCTGTAGTAGCAAGCATTACAACCACTACAAACAACATGGTAAAATATCTTTTGCCATTGATCACCTTTGTATATTTTCCCAGTGCATCTTCATGCGTGATTGGCAGCACCTTCTTCAAGAATTTATATACCTTATTCTCATTGGGGTTAAAATCATCATCCTGTTCAACCATAAACATTCGTACCCCTGTATATACCAGGAATGCCCCGAAAATATAGAGGATCCAACTGAACTCGGCAACCAGTGCAATGCCGACAGTAATAAATATTACGCGGAAAACAATAGCCATCAGGATACCTAATAATAATACCCTGCTTATGTAATCTTTTTTAACACCAAAAAAACTGAAAATAAGTATGAAGACGAAAATATTGTCGATACTAAGACTCCACTCCATTAAGTATGCGCTTATATATTCCAATGCGATCCGGGATCCATCCTGGTACCATATGAAGAAGAAGAAGCCAAATGCCAGACCAACCCAGAAACAAGTTTGATATAAGGCCTGTTTAAGAGAAATGGTTTTAGATTTTTTACTAAGCAGCCCTAGATCAAAAATAACGGCAACAAGGAGCACGATTCCAAAAATAATATAAGTCCACTGTGTTGAAGCCATTTGGGGGTTTTAGGTTGCAAAAATAGTGGGTTCGGGGCAAAGTGTAGTTGTAATATATATGTTGTACGCAAGAGCAAAAGTTTTTCCATTTTCACGACACCTGCAAAGCCTACTTTCAGCCATATTTCCTTTTTCTCCACCACTGGTAAATCACCGCGAAGAGGATTACAAGCAATACCGGCAAGACTATATTTATCAACTGCCATTTCATCCTGTCTTCTTCAGTTTTCTTTTTATCGAGTAAGCGGAGTACAAAATCTTTGGATTTTGCATCTATAAGCCCAGAGCTATTGACCATATACTCTATGGAATTTTCTATGAATTGGCCATTGGCAAATGAAAATTCCCTTTGAGACCCAACTGTATATGGATTCATACCCATTGGCAGGGGCTGCCCCTGTGACATACTATTCAAAGCGATATCTCCGTCAGCTATTACGATCATTTTATTATTGGCACTACCGCTTGCCTGGTATGGATTACCATAGGATGCAAAGGTATCAAGCAGTGCTTTAGTCATACGGTTTGCATATAGAGAAGTAAATTTTCCTTCGAGCAGCAGTCCGGCAATCAGGCCCTGCCTATTAAACGATGCATCTTGGGGAGCATTCCTGTTTTCCTCACCGCTAATCAATGCCGGAGCCGAAATACTTCTTGAATGGGAGGATGATCCCAGCAATACGATTTTCTTAACGCCTTCTGCTTTCACTGTATCCATTGTATTGACAAATTTCCCGGCTACAAGGCTGAGATTTTTGCTGATTACATGATCTGATACCGGGGTGAATAATGGGAAATAATTCCATTGCAGAAATTCAAATTGCCCGTCTCCATTTACGTCCATTGGCAGGTAATCACATTGCAGGTCCATCAGCAGATCGGGATTGATACGAACACCATACTTAAATAACAGATCGTTCAGATTAAGATCACGATCGTAAGCAATTACTTGGTTCTTTATTTTTAGACTATCCATTTCAGCGTCAAGCCTATCGATCAACCAGATTACTTTTCCGCCCCGCATAACGTACTGGTCTATACGCATTTTGGCAATTTCCGTAAATGGTATTTTTGGCTTTACAATGATCAGGAGTTTGAAAGTATCAGGGATCACCGGTTGGGTATTTATATCCAGGGTAAATAATTCATAGTCATTTACAAGTCTTGTCCTTAAGTCATAGGTTTCAGCCCCTCTTGGCTCACCATTGCCACTTGAATATGCAATCAGCGGTTTTAAGGGTTGGCTGAGTTTCTGCAATGCATAGGCAAACTTGTATTCCAGCTGTGCTTCTGCATTGTTCAGGTCATTTTCAGAGATCTGGCTTTTACTAATCTCGATCAGGGTTACCGGCATTATCCTGTCTTTATAATGTAGTAGTGCAACTGGAAAAATGTATTGGGATTGTTGCCCGGCTTTAACCTGTGCAGTAAGATTGATTGGCGTAATGCCCAGCCCTGAAAGTGTATCAGCATAAGTTTTTCCTGTGCCTTCCATTTCTTGTTGAGCGGAAATGAAACGGTAGCTGAGTTTGCCACCCGCAATTTCCCTGAATTCAAGAAGCAGATCATCAACAGCGCCGGCGAGTTTTTTAAAATCTTTTTGCATCTCACCTTCCAGGAACAGATCAATTCTCACCTCTTCATCCAACCCCTGGAGCATTTTTATCACCTGGGGTGTTAGCGTGTAACGTTTATCGTTGGTCAGGTCGATCCTGTTATGAAATACAGATCCTAAGTAATTTACTAAGATCAATAATAATAGCATTGGTAAGAACCACCACTTACTACTATTTTTAATCCCCCGACTTTGCTCCATAATTATGACTTTACACCTGGGGCCAGATGAATTTAATTCATCACTACCGTTTCCCAAGATTTTTTACCGAAATAAATAAAAATAGAAATATCATGCTGCCGAAATAAAGTAACTCCCTTGTATCTACAACGCCGCGGCTAATACTCCTGTAATGAAAATCAATTCCCATCATTTCAATATAATAATCGGCTGAGCCTTCAAATATGGTTAGACTGCTTAATGCGGCAAACCCATAATATAATATAAGGCAGCTAAATGCAGCAATTAGGAAAGCAACAACAGCGTTATTGCTAAACCCTGAGCAACAGATACCAATTGCAGCAAAAACACAGGATAGCAGGTACAGGCCAATGTATGCACCCGCCAGGGCACCTATATCAATCTCGCCACCCACGGCCAGCGAGTTAATCGTAGCTACATACACCAATGTCGGTAATAAAACGATTAGCATTATCACAAGGACAGCGAGGTATTTTCCACGAATTATTTGCCACCTGGTCAGGGGCCTTGTCTGGAGGAGTTCATAAGTTCCTGATCGGAATTCCTCTGAAAGTGTCCGCATGGTTAGTGCAGGTATGAGGAACATCAATATCCAGGGTGCCAGGCCAAAAAACTTATCCAGGGAAGCATACCCATAATCGAAAATATTGCTGTCTTTAAATACAAACAGGAATAGCCCGTTTACTAATAAGAACAGGATGATAGTTATATATGCAGTTAGGCTACTGAAAAATTGTTGTAATTCCTTTTTACAAATAGTGATCATTATTTTTGACTGGATGTGCTGCAATTTAGCGCCAAATATTTTTACATGTAATTTTTAGTTTCATTGCACTACGTTGAGTATGAAAATTGTATTCATTTGCAGGAATTAATAACAACATATCTTTAGCGATAACATAATGAAAATGAAAAATATTTACTTAATCTTCTTAAGCATTATTTCTCTTGGAGCTTCGGGGCAACAAACTTTAGGTGAATATTTGTTTAGCCTCTTTAATGATGCGGGACAGATAGTGCATCAATATAAAATTAATCACCAGGGAGTTGAGCATACAGAAAGTATCAACCTGCCTTCAGCAATAGCCAAAGGAATATATCGTATATCCCTTGTCGGTAAGGAAGATCGTTTTACTCAATCATTCCTGCTCAGGTAATCATTAAGGATGAAGCACGAATATTAAGGGCCGGATAATTTTCGGGCCCTTATTTTTTTAAATCTATTCCATAAATCTGTGACCGGAATATTCTAATCTTTTCCCTTAACAATTTTGTATAAATCAAAGTTATCAGCGTTTTGTGCCCTCAAAAAATATAA
>JBKJPO010000553.1:0-4177 GCA_046595095.1 Chitinophagaceae bacterium | reverse complement strand
GCCACTGGAAAACTACCGTGGCCAAAGAAAATGGCAGTGAATATTGAAAACACCCCAACAATTATCATCAGGCTGCTAAAGAAATTTTTTGGTAGCAGCCCTTTCCTACTTGCAACCAGTACCAGCCATATCGCAATAGGGTCACGAACAACCAACAATGGCATTGACAAACCTGGGAGAAACCACTTTCTTAATGCTCCTTCGAATATTAGCAGGAAAAAGTACAGCCAAATTCCTTTTTTCAGGAGACTGGTGCTATCGACAGATTTACCAGGTGCTGATAGGCGCCTTCTTGAATTTACCGTCGGGGAATCTCCTTCCAAAGTTTTATGAAAAGCAAGTGCCATAATATTAAAAGAAAAAAATAAAAATCATTAATTAAATTTCTTCTTTATTGATAAACTTCTAGATAGGTTTTAAAATTGTCCTGATAGCGGCCGTAAGTTCCACTCCGTATTGGGCCCAGGGTCTCAGTCGCGCTGCCTCCAATGCCCGTTTACCAGTTTCTGCAATATTAGCTCTATTCTCCAGCATATTCTCGATAGCAGCCTGTAATGATTCTGTGGATCCTGCTTCAATGAGCCAGCCATTTTCTCCATGTTTAATAATATCTGGTCCGGCGCAGCGCTCACTTGCTATCACCGGGGTTCCTTGCGACATTGCTTCAGTAATTACAAGGCCAAATCCATCAAATAGAGATGGAAACAGCAATACATCATGCTGGCACATCAAATCCAAAACGCCTTGGTGATGAAGGGTAGGTATCCATTGATGCCTGGTAAGTTCTTCTTCCAGTGCGCTACATTTATTACTGCCCTTAGTTCCTACCAGGGTGAGTTCTACATGACCTTTTAATGGTTTCACTGCCGCGAATAAATTAGCAAGTCCTTTTTGCTGGGATAGCCTTCCAACAAAAAGTAATTTCAATTTTTTTTTATCCGTGTTCGCAGGATAATGCCTGCTACCGGATACTGGAGGGAAGCCATAGGGTATTACCTGTACCTCTGGAGTTTTACCTGGGTAATGCTTCAGCGTTTTCGCAGTAAAACTGCTTGCAACAAAAATGAGGTCTGCGAGCCTGATCTCCTCATCTTTTTGTTCAAGTTTTTGCATGCTATCCTTGAAGCCTATCAGGGTAGATTCCCATTCGGGAAATGCTTCCCGCTGGTCTTCCATAAGGCTTCGTGCAGCGCGCCAATAACCTGTGGGCAGATCATACAGGCATTTTACATTATGCTTTTTTGCTTCGCGAAAGGAGATCACCGCTTCATCCTCATAAGCATATACAGCTTCAATACCTTTGTTTGCCGCATTCCACAACCGGGATGAAACTTTTTTGTCAATATTCCGGTATACTTTATCGATGCAGAACATTCCATGCTCGTGGCTTATCAAGGAGTGCATGCCAACTTTTGAAGCAAGTATCCTGCCCAACTCAACCCATGGAGACATGCGTACAAATGATCTCAGTTCCGAATCAAAACGGCGCCGGCGTATTTCAGAAAGTGAAGGGAAAGCTCCCAGCCGGTCCAGCATGCTACCGGAAAATGATGCTATAGTTGTGTGAAATTCGTATAACAAGTTATCATTAGCGAAACTCTTTGCAGCAGCACGCGAATTGGCATTACCTGTTGGATGTGAAAATATTATACTCATTTATTTATCTCAAAAATGCCGACCTTATCAGGCAGCAGGTACCTTAAACCTACCAGATCTTTTAGTCAATTCTTGCAGGAGGGTTATGTATTGTGAAATAAAAATCGAAGGAAGAAAATGTCTAACCCTTTCCTTGCCTATATCAAGCTGATGGATTCTTATTTGCTCATCTTCAATCAGGCGGATCATACACATCGCCAGGGCATTGGAGTCACCGTTTGCAAAGCTAAGCCCCGCTTCTTCAACACATTCTTTTAATCCACCGGATTCAGCCACAATAAGGTTCTTTCCGGCAGCCATCAATTCCAGGCACACTCCACCCATGGGCTCATATGATTCGGAAGGGATGACCGCGATCCTACCCTTTGAGATAAAGTCGATGAGTTCTTCACCCGATTTTTTTCCGGCGAAATGAATTGAATTTGAAATTTTATAATCAATCGCAAGTTTTTTCATTTCATGCATATTATTGCCGTCTCCGATTATGAGCAGTTTGTATGGTTTCCCGGTGGACCGCAATACTTCGGCAAATGCTTTGATAAGGGTGGAAATCCCTTTTTCAGTAACTACCCGGCCAAGGAAAAGGAAGTCATATTCGAACGCATTATTTTTCTGCGTCAGGAATTTATCCAAAGGGAAAGGATTGTAGATATGTACTTGCCGGGGTAAAGGCTGTGTAGCATTCATCCATTTTGTAATTGCGATATTCTTTGTTACGAAATATTTTGCGATCGACCTTCTTACAAAAAGCTTTATCCCACCTATAATTCCCGGCGCAATTCCATTTACACGCATGTGGTAAATGATGGATTGAAATGGCCGTATAGGCGCCAATTTACCATTGACCCAACCCAGGCCATCGATACAAGAGACATGGTAGCCAGCATGTACCCAAATGAACGGCTTTCTCAACAATATCACCCATGGCTGAAGTCCAAGATTTGCACCATTAAAAAGTACTACATCAGCCCATTTGATAAGCTTTATTTGCTCCTTTAATGATGGCTGTCTTATGATCTCGAATGGAAAATCATCAGGTTTATTATTTGCTGACTTTGTTATTATTTTACAGGTGATATCATGTTGTGCAAATCCTTCTGCAAGAGTCATGGATACGGTTTCAATCCCACCTACCGAAGGATAAAAGCAATAGGAATATAAGAGTATGTTCATCTACCAGCGAGGATTAAACAAATGCATGAATTCGAGCATGCCTGTGGTATAACGGATAGGGATAGCCCATAATATGACCTGTTCAAAAATATATTATTTCTATTCATACTTATTGATGCATGATTTTATCAATCCGCTGAATTGCCTGGAAAGGTTTGTCCTCCTTGTAGGCTCCCTAACCATCAATTTTACTGCAAGCCATTCAATCATATGGCGAAAAATCAATACAGCAGGCCATACCGCAAAAACTGCAACCGGAGAGTGTTTCCTGAAATACCTCAGCCTGCCACGATGATACTGTAATGCCCGGGATTTGGACCAGGCCGATAATGCATCAAGATTATCATGAATCACCGCATCGGTACGAATTACACCCATTTTCCATCCTAACTTCCGTAACCGGTGCGCCCAATCCACATCACAATCCGAGAATGGGAACATATTTGTATCAAGACCGCCAGACTGTTTCCATGCATCGATGCGAACGACTAACGGGCTGGTATACACTACATCAACCTCGCTGAAAGCTGTTCCTGATTTATTAATTTCCCAATGGTAAGGAATAGCTTCAAGGTTGAATTTACTTACCATATTCCTGCCAAGGGCAAAGTTCAACAATGAAGGCAGTGGCTGGCCCACACCGGCCATGGACCCATCATGACGCTTTACGGTAAAACCACATGCAGCAAGGCCTTGCCTACTTTGCAACTGTTCAATGGCAAGGGTAAGTGGCTCATGCCCAAGAACCTGGTTATCGGTTTCATAAAAAAGTAAAAAAGTTATTCCCGGAAACTTTTCCAGCGCATGCGCAACACCAGCATTGAGACCTGCAGCAAAAGAAGTATCATCACCAGGTTTGGGGATCATCAGATGGATCGGAAGGTTTAAATTCAATGCATCCTGTTGCAACCATTGAAGGCTCCCATCTGTAGAACCAGCATCATATACAATCGCAACACAACGATGTCTGAATTCAGATTCTGGTATCCAATCAGAAAGCACGCCCAAACATGCTTTCAACAATTCGAGTCGATTGAATGAATTTATGATTATGGCAATATCAGGATTATTCATAAGCAATTATATTCCAGGGCCGAGATAAATTTTTTGGCAATTGAAGATAAACTAACCTGCTCCATCGCCGTGATAGCAGCTTGTTTTGCAATTCTCAGTTGAGCAATATCTGGTTTCAATAACACAGATTGACGTGAAATTGAAGATGAAAACCCAATTTCCGAAGCATCATATTTTGCATGAACATTTGGAGCTGCCACAGGTATACCATGTGCCAAAAATGCAGCTACACTTCCACTCTTACCTAATGCATGCCTGGGGACAGACGTGACAC
>JBKJPO010000427.1:0-3258 GCA_046595095.1 Chitinophagaceae bacterium | reverse complement strand
ATTTTTAACCGTAGCCCGCTGTATCTCGAATTTTTTTTGTGTGACGGCATCTACGAGAAATCCCATGCGGTCTGCTTCTAGCCAGATCATTTTCTCTACCTGGTTACTTGGAACCGTCTGGAAATAGTTGGTTCTGTCCCGGTTCGTAGTTCCATTGAGTGTACCGCCCGATTCAGTTACCAATTTGAAATGCTGATCGTCGCCCACATTATCAGAACCCTGGAACATCATATGTTCAAAGAAATGAGCGAAGCCGCTTTTGCCAACTTCTTCTCTTGCTGAGCCTACGTGATAGGTAATATCAACGTGTGCGATTGGATCTGAATGATCTTCATGTATTATAAGCTGAAGACCATTTGGTAAAATATATTTTTCGTAGGGTATCACGATTTCTTTATCTTTTTTAGTGATTTTTTCTACCAGCTTTACCTGGGAAAGCATGATACCCGGCAGCCAAATAAGAGCCATGAAAAGAATTGAGCACTTTTTCATCATATTTTTTAAAAAGATATGACAACAATTCAACCAATCAACACATAAAGTTCTGCGAGGAAATATTTTTTTTAAAAAAGCAGTCACTTACTTTTACAACAAATACATATTTATGCGCAGCAATCATGAAATCGACTACAAAATTTATGGGGAAGAGTTGCAGTTTGTCGAGATTGAGCTCGATCCTGAAGAAACGGCCATAGCTGAAAGCGGAAGTTTTATGATGATGGATATGGACATCCAGATGCAAACCATTTTTGGCGATGGATCACAGCAAAACCAGCAAAGTGGTTTTTTTGGAAAGATATTGAGTGCGGGTAAACGTTTACTTACAGGAGAAAGTTTATTTATGACGGCTTACACTAATACAGGTCAAAGTAAGAAGAAAGTAAGTTTTGCGTCTCCATATACAGGTAAAATCATTCCACTAGACCTGCAGCTTTTGGGCGGGAAGATAATTGCCCAGAAAGATGCGTTTCTATGCGCAGCAAAAGGCGTTTCTATCGGCATTGAATTGCAAAGAAAATTAGGCACAGGTATTTTTGGCGGGGAGGGATTTATTATGCAAAAACTTGAAGGGGATGGAATGGCGTTTGTGCATGCTGGTGGGTATGTTGTGGAAAGAGAATTGAAAATGGGTGAAGTTTTGAAAGTAGATACTGGTTGCGTTGTTGCATATACCGCCGGCGTGGATTTCGATATTGAATTTATTAAGGGCGTAAAAAACTGGATGTTTGGCGGCGAAGGTTTGTTCTTTGCCATATTACGAGGGCCCGGAAAAGTTTGGTTGCAATCATTGCCAATCAGCAGGCTTGCTGCAAGAATTATGCAATATGGAACTTACCAACGTAAGGAGGAAGGAAGCATATTGGGCGGAATAGGCAATTTATTGGACGGAGACGGGCGCTAGAATTAACCACAGACTATAACCCACCGCTACTGCCACTGCCACTACCCACTACCCACGCTGGTTATCTCTTACTTATCTTAGACAAAAGCCGGAGGATCTCCAGGTACAACCAAACGATCGTTACCAACAATCCAAAAGCTCCATACCATTCCATATACTTGGGCGCATTATTAGCAGAGCCCTGTTCGATCATATCAAAATCGAGGATGAGGTTTAACGCTGCAATGCCTACAATGATGAGGGAAAAACCAATGCCCATTGCAGATCCTTCATGCAGGAAGGCTATATCTACACCAAACATGCGAAGTACAATTGCAATTACATAAAAGAGGGCGATACCCATTGTAGCGGTGATGATGATTGCTTTAAATCTTTGTGTGGCGCGGATGATCTTGAAACTATAAAGCAGGTACATCGCAATCACGGTTCCGAATGTGAGGCCTACTGCATTCATTACAATATTCGGTGCATACGAGGCGAAGGCAGCACTATAATAAGCAGAAATGGAACCAAGAAATAAACCTTCGAGTAAGGCATATGCCGGAGCCAGGTAGGGGGACCAGCTTTTTTTGAAAATGATTACAAGGGCCACAATTAAACCACCAATCGCACCAATCAGGATCATTGGCATTGCGCCTTCTGGATTTACAAAAAATTCACT
The DNA here is from genome assembly GCA_046595095.1 of Chitinophagaceae bacterium. Classification (GTDB taxonomy): domain Bacteria; phylum Bacteroidota; class Bacteroidia; order Chitinophagales; family Chitinophagaceae; genus Ginsengibacter. Next base: position 1,195 of record JBKJPO010000427.1, on the reverse strand, counting down.
CCATGAATAAAATGCGGTGCCCATAACCATGAGAAAAAGAAAACCAAATTTGTTTAATGTACCGCGAACAGTCATCGCATTCTCAGGGCTTACAATTTCGTGCAGAACGGTATCCCTTTTAAAAGCTTTTTCAGACAAGGCCGGGTTACCAGATTTAAATAATGCCATATAGTTAGAGTTTAGGTAATTAAAAATAGAAATTTTTTAGTTAGGAAATTTGTAATGATTATTTCTTCCTGTATTTGTCATTCATCCTTAAGCCGTTGGCGTGCATATCCACCAGTTTCAGAATCCTGCCTTTTCTTGTTTCCTCCCTTTTCGCAGATTCTATCCATTCAACGCCTTCTTTTTTAAAACCATAACTGAGTGAGTCGAAAAAATTCATGGCTTATTTGTTTTTCGAAAGCAAACTTTCAAGATCCCCCGGAACGATCACGGTTTTATTTGCGATAATTCTTTTAAAACCTTTTTTATTTACCCCGATAGATTCCCTGACATATTTAATCACCATCTTTTCGTCAAGTTCCTTTATGGTTTCAAATTTAATAGAACGGCTAAACAGGTTATCAACGCAATGATTGAATAATTTGTTTTCATCTTTCATAGCAGACCCATTAAAAAAAGTGAGCTTTGCATGATTTTGAAATCCGCCGAAACCGCATACCATTCCTTCGCAGAAATAGTGAGGACCCCACTTCCATTGTTCCTGGAGTTCAGCTGAAGAATTTAAAATGATCCTGCGGAGTGACTTACAAATCTCCTTCGGAAATCCTTCGAGGCTGTTGATGTAATTGGTAACCTCAGTTTGAGCACCGGGATTAGTACTTGCCATAAATAATGGTTTCGAAGAAATGAATTATAAACATCAAGATAACAAAATCTGCCGGTTATTAAAATCCGGCAATAGTCCGGATAGTATCCCGCACACCTGGATACTTGCTTATGAATTCGAGATTATAGCGGTCTTCTTTCCTGAGTCTTTTAAAGAAATTATGCAGGTCAGAAGAGTCTGCAGGATCTGAATAAGCCTGGTCATGGGCAAGTAATACCAGGTGGTCAATGGTTTTAGTCTGATTTTTTGAAAAAGCTGAATCTATTATTCTAAGCAACGAATCGCTGCTGTGATTCAATACTAATGACCTGCTATCATAATGCCACTCGATATCCCATCCTACCAGTTTGAAGCTGGCAAGTT
>JBKJPO010000424.1:0-12796 GCA_046595095.1 Chitinophagaceae bacterium | reverse complement strand
CTCTTGAACCTCTTAAACCTCTTGAACCTCTTGAACCTTTTAATCCTGTATTACGTTCATATAATTTCAAAATATCTCCTATACTCCCAATCCGTCACGGCTTTCAGGTGCTGTCTCCATTCCCATTCCCTTGTCTGTGTAAAATGTTCGACAAATGAAGAACCCAATAATTCTTTTGCCAGTTTTGAATTTTTCATTTGCAGGGTTGCTTCGATCAATGTAGAAGGTAACACCCCATTAGAATAATCCCTATACCCATTTCCCACAGTCGCCTGTTGCACTAATTTCAATTTATTTTTTATCCCATACAAACCTGCAGCAAGACAAGCAGCCATGGCCAGGTAGGGATTCACATCAGACCCGATTACCCTTGTTTCAACGCGGCAGGATTTACTGTTAACTGCTAAAATTCTCAAAGCAACTGTTCGGTTATCTGCTGCCCAGGTAATGGTGGTTGGTGCCCATGCACCTTCAACTAATCTTTTGTAACTATTAATGGTAGGTGCAAACATGGGTAGAATATGGGGCAAACAAAATAATTGTCCCGCCACATAATTTTTCATGAGCGCGCTCATCTTCATTTTATCTTTTTCTTCATAAAAAAGATTTTTACTGCCTCCAATGTTCCATAAACTTTGATGAACATGACCGCCGCAGCCCGGGAGATTTTCATTAATCTTAGCCATGAAAGTAGCCACCACTCCATGTTTGTAGGCGATCTCCTTTACTGCGGTTTTAAATAAAACAGCACGATCTGCGGCGAGCATAATATCAGCGTGGGCTATTGCAGCCTCATAAGTGCCTGGCCCCGTTTCAGTGTGAATACCTTCGAGCGGTACATCAAATTTTTTGAGCAATTCAAAGATATCTGCGAAGTAGGGATTGTTTAGCGAACTTCTTAAAATTGAATAACCAAACATGCCTGGGGTTAATGGTTTAAGATTTTGAAATTGCTTTTCCTTAATCGTCGCCGGTGTTTCTGCAAAATTGTACCATTCAAACTCTTGGGAAAAGATTGGAGAATAACCTTCACCGTTAGCCTCATTCAATATTTTTTTTAATAACTGTCTTGGACAAATTTCGGAAGGATTGCCTTTTTGATCAATTAACTCACCCAGGAAAAATGGCAGATCATTTTCCCATGGAATTTTTCTAAAAGTTTGAATATCCAATACAGCCGGGCAATCGGGATAGCCGGTGTGCCATCCTGTGAATTGTACATTATCATAAACTATATCTCCTGCATCCCAACCGAATATCACATCACATACTCCCATTCCATTTGTGATTACAGAAAGAAATTTTTCTGAGGAAATATATTTTCCCCGTAATATGCCATCAATATCAGTAAAGGCAATCTTCACTTTTCCTGAAGGGTGATCATTTACATACTTCAAAATTTCTTTATTGGTCATACAGATATTTGTGTCTAAAAATTACTAATTATTTTGTTGCCCCGGTTTTAAATAATTTGAAACAGGTATAGGATATGCAGATTAGTAAGAAATATATCAAAGCAAGCTTAGGGTTATAGATTGTCATGGCGATAAATGAAGCTATTGCGATGATCAATGCAATCAATGGAAATGCGGGATACATAGGTACTCTAAATGGCCGCTCCAGTTGCGGTTCTTTCTGACGCAGTCGCAGCAAAGTTATCATTGATAAAATATATAACGTGAGTGCACCAAAGACAGCAATAGTAATGATATCAGCAGTTTTCCCGGTAAGCAAAGCAATAATTCCGATGACCATATTTACAAGCAATGCATTGGAAGGGGTTTGAAACCGGGGATGAATTTTTGCAAGAATAACAGGGGCAAACTTCAATTTCCCGAATTCAAAACTCGATCTTCCGGCTGCCAGGATGATTCCATGAAAAGAAGCTACCAGGCCCAGTAAACCAATAGTAACGAGCAGGTGATAAAGCAAATTATTACTACCTACGATATGTCCAAGAGCTAAAGGCAGAGGCGAGTCGGATGCAGAACCATCGGCTTTATAAACCACCGCTTCCCACCCGGCTACTCCAACAGAACTTACAAAAGTGAGGACACATAGAATAACCAGTGTAAGGATAGCCGAACCAAATCCAAATAATATTGTCCGCTTTGGTTTGATAGCCTCCTCTGCTACATTTGCGACTCCCTCAATGCCAAGGAAAAACCATATGGCAAAAGGAATAGCTGCAAACATTCCCTGCCATCCATGTGGCAAGGCATTATTTTGCAGGTTTTTTAATTCGAAATGTGGCAAAGCGATACCGGTAAATAGTATTAACTCCCCTACGGCGAAAATGGTTATTATTAACTCGAACATAGCGGCAGCTTTGACCCCGTAAATATTTAATGCAGTAAACACAACATAACTGGAGATTGCAATCGCCAAGATTGGTATCTGCGGAAAAAATAAATTGAAATATGCGCCGATAGCAAAAGCGATAGCCGGGGGTGCAAAAATAAATTCAACATTCTGCGCCATCCCGGTAATAAACCCCCAGTCTCTTCCCAATGCCCGGGTAGCATAATCGAATCCGCCACCAGCTTTGGGTATTGCACAGGCAAGTTCAGTATAACTAAAAGTGAAAGTGACAAACATGATGATGATAAAGAATGTAGCCACAGCAAGCCCCAGTGTGCCTCCTTGTTGCAGACCCAGGTTCCATCCGAAATACATACCTGATATTACATAGCCTACGCCCAATCCCCAAAGCATAGCGGGAGTAAGCGTTCGTTTCAATTCAGTTGGATCTGTTGGCAATAGAAGATTATTAACTAAATAGTGCAAACTTTTTCAAGACGACTCAGCAAAATAATATTTTTGCTTTCCTGGTATACCGAATGTTCTACCCGTGATTCTGCTAAGTTAAAGCCTGCATCGCGTAAAAAGATTATTTTCACTGCTCTAAAAAAAATTGGTGAAGGAGATTCTGAAGAAAATTACGAACTGGGAGCAGTGGCCATTCAAAATATTGTATGCCCCATTGGCCATATTTTGGCTGGGATACATCATCCGATCAGGTGCAGTGTGGTTTTTCACCCCAAGTAATCCAAAGATTACTTTTGGAGGATTGAGCGGGGAGCCAAAGAAAGAGATGTACGATCTTTTGCCAAAAGAACTTTATCCTTCAACATTTAATGTATTGCCGGGAGAAAATTTCGAAAATATCCAAAGTGGTTTGCTGGTAAATAAGATCACATTTCCATTAATCGTGAAACCCGAAATAGGTGAGCAAGGAATGTTATTCAGGAAGCTGGATACAGAGCAGGAACTTATGGCTTATCATGCGAAAGTTCCTGTAGAATATATCATCCAGGAAATGATCGTCTACCCACTCGAAGTAAGCATTTTTTACATTCGTTATCCATACCAGGAAAAAGGAAAAATTACGGGATTTTTACATAAAATACCATTGCAGGTAATTGGTGATGGCCAGCATACCTTATATGAGCTGATTTTGAAACATCCTAAAGCCAGTAACCGGCAGGATGAAATGAAGAGCAAACACGCGCATAATTTTGAGAAAGTACTTGCAACTGGCGAAAAGTATATGTTAAACTATGCAGCCAATCACAACCGGGGGGCACATTTTATCAACCTGGTGCAACAGATTGACCCTAAACTTGTGTCTGTATTTGATCGGATCAGCCATTCCGTGAATGATTTTTTTTATGGCAGGTACGATGTGATGTGTAATTCGATCGAAGAATTAAAGGATGGGAAAAATTTTTCTATCTTAGAGTATAATGGCTGTGGGGCAGAGCCCAACCACTTTTATGATACAGGTTATACTTTAATGGGTGCTTACCGGGTGATACTCAGTCATTGGAAAGCACTTTACGAGATTAGCAGGTACAACAGTAAACAGGGTATACGGCCATGGCCCTTTTGGAAAGGCATGAGGTTTCTTCGAAATACAAATAAGTTATTTAAAATGATGCGGGTTGCCGATCAACAAATGACTTGAAATTAATGATCTAGAGAAAATATAAATATGAGGGTGCTATTTTCGTTTATAATGATTTTTACTTTTTCTAGTGCCCGCGCGCACCAGTTCACCCCAATTGATAATTCCAGCCGTGTGCATTTCGTGATCAAGAATTTCGGCATCAATACAGGCGGTGATCTGAAAGGACTGAAAGGAAACATTTATTTCGATCCCAATAATATGCGGGCGTCAAAGATAGCAGTTGCAGTAGATGCATCAACTGTTGACACAGATAGCGAAAGCCGTGACAATCATATTAAAGGAGAAGACTATTTTGATGTGGAAAGGAACCCCGAGATTACCATCCGTTCTACAAGTATAAATTACACCAAAGAATCAAATAAGGGCAGGTACCTGTTCACAGGAAATCTCACACTGGCGGGCATTACAAGGCCAATCTCATTCATCTTCCAGGTAAAACGTAAGGGAACTGCCTATATTTTTACCGGTGATTTTGAAATAAACCGGCTCGACTATAACGTGGGCGAAAGCAGTTCTGTATTAAGCAACACGGTTAAAGTTTCTCTCTCTGTATTTGCGAAGAAAGGCTAAATTTAAACTTTCCTTTCTTAGATGAAATTAATAAGGGTTTTTTGGTGGGGCATGCTTGTAAGTTTCCTGGGCTCATTGCCATTGGGCACTTTGAATATTGCAGCTATGCAAATCAGTGTTCACGATGGAATTAATAATGCCATCTACTTTTCTCTTGGTTCACTACTTATTGAAATGGTTTATGTGCGTTTATCCCTTATCGGTATGAACTGGGTCCGAAAGCAAAAAACACTATTCAAGTGGCTCGAATGGATAACGCTTGGCATTGTTGTTTTACTTGCTATCGGTTCCTTTATTGCAGCAGTTAAAAAAAGTGATGCAAGCAATATCATGCTCGATAATGATATGCATCCCTTCCTCCTTGGTTTATTTATGTGTGCGATCAGCCCGGTGCAGATACCATTTTGGTTTGGCTGGAGTACAGTATTATTTACTAAAGGGATATTACTTCCGAAGGTAAGCCATTATAACATTTACATCCTGGGGATAGGGCTGGGAACGCTTATGGGCAATTTCGTATTTATTTTCGGTGGTCAATTTATTGTGGAAAAATTACGCACAAATATGAATATCCTAAACTGGATAATCGGGGGCATATTTGCGATAACTGCCATTATACAACTGATTAAGATTCTTAGGCATAAAGATGCAGCTGAAAAGCTTGAGACGCTGGGAGAGGAAAATAAAACGTCTGGCGGATATGATCTGCCTCAACCATAATTTTTAGCTTTGCATTGTTTTCTCAAAGCTCAGTACATCAAAATACTTGTTCAATTATTATTTTTCTTGCCACGCAACACAAGCCATTCTCTTTCCAGTATCGCAAACTGAAACTCACTCCCCCACTTTCCTTTAAACCAAATATTTTCAATAAAATGACCTTCCTCCCGCATTCCAACACTTTTAAGCATGCGAATGGATGGAAGATTTTCGGCATCAGTAATACCAACAACCCTGTGCACATTTGCTTCTTCAAACAAGAATTGCATCAAGGTAAACAATGCCTCTTTTGCAAAACCTTTTGATTGATATCCGGGGGAAATCGTGCATCCAACTTCTGCTATGCTGGTATTATTTGAATCAAGCCTAACGGCACAATCGCCAATTACTTTATTATCCTCTTTCAATTCCAATGCCTGTTGTACCCACTGCCCCGGTTCTGCAAATAATTGTTTTTTTTGGGATTGGATAAACTGAAAAGCTTCATCCCTGTCGAAAGGATCAAAACCCTGGTAGCGCGCTACCACCGGGTCGCGACGATAATCGAAAAAATCATCCAGGTCCTCATCGGTAAAGTATCTTATGATGAGGCGATCGGATGTTAATTGCGGTAAAAGGTATCCCAAAATGTTTTTAGTTTATGGAAATATGTTCATGCTGCAGTAATTGAAAATTTTCATCATCAAAGCAAACAAAGATCACTTTATCCGGAGTCCACTGCTACTGCCCACTGCTACTGCCACTGCCACTGCTACTGCTACTGCTACTGCCACTGCCACTGCCAACTACTCCTCCTCCATCCCCTCCCTCCACCGATCCCGCTCATCCGGGCTAAACTTCCATGGCGCGTAATTATTTTCAATATTACTAAACATGGCATTCCATTCCTGTGGCGCATTACTTTCCTCCATCACTAATGCTCTTCTCAATTCGAAGATGATTGCCAGGGGCTCAATTCCAACAGGACATTCTTCTACACAGGCATTGCAAGCTGTGCAGGCGCGTAATTCTTCAACAAGAATATAATCATGCAAGAGGGTTTTGTTATCGGTAACAAAGTTTTTATTCTTATTAATATTTCTTCCTACTTCTTCACAACGATCGCGGGTATCCATCATTATCTTCCTGGGGCTTAACAATTTACCAGTGATGCTTGCCGGGCAGGCTGCAGTACACCTGCCGCATTCGGTACAACTATATGCATCCAAAAGATTTTTCCAGCTTAGGTCGAACACGTCCCTGGCGCCGAATTTATGCGTTTCCGGTTCGCCGTTAGCCGGGGTTGAAGGTGCGAGTTCGGGTTGCAACATATATTGTACTTCTTTTTGAACCTCTGGCATATTTTCCATTTTCCCTTTTGAGTCCAGCCGAGTGTAATAAGCATTTGGAAATGCCAGTACGATATGCAGGTGCTTACTGTAGGGCAGGTAATTTAAAAAGGCATAGATACCCGTAATGTGTAGCCACCATGCTGTCCGCTCAATAATGAACAAGGAATTTGAAGAGATATCCCCTAACATTGGGGCTATCATCCCTGAGAAAAGAAAGTCGCCTGTATCATGATAGCCAGCTGCACCTTTCAATTGCAATGCCCTGTCGGAAGCATTCATGGTTAGGAAAAGTGACATCAGCAGGATCTCTGTCATGAGAATATAATTCGCATCAGAGCGAGGCCAGCCCGCTAATTCACGATTGCGAAATCTTTTTAGTTTGATCATATTTCTCCGTATGAGAAAAGCTACACAAACCAGGATAACACCTACTGCAAGTATTTCGAAAAAGTTGATTAAAAAGGTATAAAATGTTCCTAGTGTTTCCGCAAACAGCCTGTGCGTGCCAAGCAGGCCGTCGAGCACAATTTCCAATACTTCAATATTGATTATTATAAATCCAGCATAAATGATAAAGTGCATAAATGCCACCATCGGATAACGAAACATTTTTTTCTGACCTAATGCAAGCAGTAATACATTGCGCCAGCGTAAAGCAGGATTATCGCTGTGATTTTCTTTTCGCCCTAAAAAAATATTTCTTCGAATCTCACCAACCTTTCGTGAGAACATCCAGATTGCTGTAGCGGTGAGAATGAAAAATAAAACCTGTTGAACAAAATGCATAAGGAAAATATTGAGCTAAGGTATAGAGGAAAATGTATTAATTGGACCACAAAGTCACAAAGTCACTAAGTACACAAAGATAGATGGCAAAAATACTTTGTACATTCTTCGTGTTTTAAGGCTTTAGTGCTTCATGAAAAGTTATAGATTTGTACAAATATTAAAAATTGCCAGAAAAAAAACAAATACTAACCCGGGAAGTCGCTGAAAAAAAATTACGACGCATGGCCATCGAAATCGTGGAACGCAATGCCGGTGAACCTTCCTTCATTCTCGCAGGCATACGTGAAAACGGGTTAGTAATCGCGAAGAAACTTCATTCGATGTTAAGCGAAGTATATAATGGAACAATTGAAGTTCTCGGTATCAGCCTCGACAAACGTTCTCCGAAAGATATCAGTCTTGATACCAGCATTGAACTTAACGATAGGGTGATCATACTCATCGATGATGTAGCCAATAGCGGCCGCACCATGCTCTATGCCCTCAAGCCATTTCTCGATCACCAGCCAAAAAAAATCCAGACACTTGTATTGGTCGAACGCACGCATAAGGCTTTCCCTATTGATCCTGATTATGTAGGATTATCTATCGCAACAACTCTACAGGAGCATATAAAAGTAGAGGTGGAAAATGATCAGATTCTCGGTGCGTGGTTGCAATAATCTATAAATTTTTTTGCAGAAATTTTCCAAAAATTTAATCCGGGAATCCAATAAATCCTGGTCAAAAGTGGAGCCAGTTGAAAGATAAATTCCCTTTAGATAATTCCAGCGATGGTGCAGGAAACTTGAAAGAATTCAACACACTAAGCATTATCCTAACGGCCTTTTTATTTGTCCGGATTTTCGTAAAATCCACATCCGGTGCGAGGAACCACTGACGATATCTTTTAATATCACGCCTGTCGAAAGTTATCACACCGTCTTTATCTCTGCCAAGGTTTTCCGTGCCGCCAAACATGCCATCGGCACCATACCCAACAGCAAGCGAAAGCCATCGTGGTAATTCACTTTTAGGAAAGAATGAACGAATATTTGCACTGAGCCAATACGTTTGAGCATTATAATCTTTAAGTGAGCGTTCTGCCAGTGTAGTGCCAAAAAATTCATTAGCGCGTTTGTTGAGTTCAGGGTTTTTATAGTCACCTTTATGAAAAGAGAATTTGAAGCTAACGCGTTGTTCATCCCAGGCAAGTTCCTGCGATATAAAGATTCCTGAACCCAGCATGTTAGCCGAAAAATCACCCCAGCTCCAGCCCCATTCTTTTGAGTAACCATCCAATACTTCCAGGGCAGTTTGGTACATGGCACCACCTAATCCACCAATCCATATCCTTTTATTCCTGGAAAGCCCGGCCCATTTCCACATATCGCTGCTATACCTGCTTTCAAAATAAGCACAATATGCGTGTCCAACTTTATCGACTTGGAGCCATTCTGCATTATCATTGAAAGTATGAAAAGCTGACCTCTCATACTTACTATACCAGGCTGCATTTAGTGCTACCAACGCCCCGCCATAACCCACAACGTTAGCTGATGCAACAAGGCGGATTCTTTTTTTACTTACTGGCCGTGAAACTGTATCAGCTACTGCTGATGTTATGAGAAGTGAATCCTTTTCCTGTGCGTTTAAACCTTGATTGATCGTGAGCAGGAAACTGAAAAGTAGGATTGGCTTAACAAAAAACTGGATGAGGTAACTCCGATGCATAATATAAAAATACGGGACTTGAAGCTTAATGGTTTGAATAATTAAAATTTTGAAGTTACAGCAATAACGGTTCATCGATCAATGCTGCAACTATGTTATCTTTTATATAACTTCATTTTTTAAAATATTAAGTATGGATACAAACATAAATGAAAGAATTCAGGGCTGGCTAACCGGCGAATATGATGATGCTACCAAGGATTCAATCCGGAAATTGCAGGCTGAAGATCCTGAGGCCCTCGCGGATGCCTTTTACAAGGATCTTGAATTTGGAACCGGTGGGCTGCGTGGCATTATGGGTGTAGGTACAAACAGGATGAATAAATATACACTTGGTATGGCGACCCAGGGATATGCAAATTATCTGAAACAATGTTTTAAAGATGTAAAAGTTGCAGTGGCACATGATTGTCGCAATAACAGCAGGCTTTTTGCAGAAATTACGGCAAATATTTTTGCTGCAAATGGAATCAAAGTTTACTTATTTGAAGACCTCCGGCCCACCCCTGAACTCAGTTATGCTATCAGGCATTTTGGTTGCCAGGGTGGTGTAGTATGTACCGCTTCGCACAACCCGAAAGAATACAATGGGTATAAGGCATATTGGGACGATGGTGCACAGATGGTTCCGCCACATGATGAAAATGTAATCATTGAAGTTCAAAAAATAAAAAACCTCGACGAAGTAAAATGGACTGGCGGAGAAGAGAACATAACCATCATTGGCAAAGAGATGGATGAAGAATATATGAACATGGTAAAAGGATTGAGCATCAATCCAGAGGTTTGCAAATCACAACATGACCTCAAAATTATTTATACTTCCATCCATGGAACCGGAATTGTACTTGTACCGCAAATTCTTGAGAAATTTGGTTTTACAAATGTCCATATTGTAAAAGAACAGGCAATTCCTGATGGTAATTTTCCTACTGTAATTTATCCGAATCCTGAAGAGAAGGAAGCCATGAGTATCGGGCTCGCACAGGCAACGGCCCTCAATGCCGATATCCTGTTGGGTACAGACCCTGATGCAGATCGTGTACGCATTCGCGTTAAAAATCATAAGAACGAGTGGGTGTTGATGAATGGGAACCAGACAGCTGTACTTGCATTTAATTACATCATCGAGGCAAGGAGTAAAAAAGGCATTGCCCTCCCCAATGATATGGTAATTAAAACAATCGTGACTACTGACATGATTGATGAAATGGCGAATCCTTATGGAGTTGCGTGTTATAATGTACTCACAGGCTTTAAATGGATCGCCGCATTGATAAAAGAAAAAGAAGGGAAAGAAAATTATGTTGTTGGAGGTGAGGAAAGTTTTGGATTAATGATCGGTGACAAGATAAGGGACAAGGATGCCATAAGTGCGGTAGCATTGCTTTGCGAGATGGCTGCATATGAGAAGGAAAACGGGCGCAGTTTATTTGAAAAACTCATCAGTTTATATGAGCAGTATGGATTTTACAAAGAGAGCCTGATATCGATCACAAAAAAAGGAATGAATGGTTCAAAAGAAATTGCTGCAATGATGGAAGGTTACCGTACAACTCCACCTGCTGAGATCAACGGGGTGAAAGTTGCAAGGGTATTGGATTACCAATTGCAAACCGGTAAAGACATCGGTTCCGGTGAAAGCTGGAAAATCGATCTTCCTAAAAGCAATGTATTGCAATTTATTCTGGAGGACGGAAGCAAAATCTCAGCCAGGCCGAGTGGCACAGAACCTAAGATCAAATTTTATTTTGGGGTAAAGGAAAAATTGGCGGGTAAAGATGCATTTGAAGCAACTGAAAAACTCCTTGATAATAAAATACAGGCGATTATTGAATCGATGGGGTTGGAATGAAGTTCAAGAGATTTAAGAGGTTCAAGAAGTTCAAGAGGTTCAAGAGGTTCAAGAACAGGCTCTTTATTAAACAGGTTTTCATAAGTTAATGTAACCTCTTAAACGTCTTGAACCCCTTGAACCTCTTAAACCCCTTAAACCTCTTGAACTTCTTGAACATTTAAAACTAACTTGCGGGTAATGAGAAACTATGATGACTCCTATCGTCACAAGGGGATGCGCAAAAAACTGGTTGATTCGTTACGTGACAAGGGCATCAGCGATGAAGCAGTACTTGAAGCGATGATGAATATTCCCCGGCATTTTTTCCTTGATACTGCATTGGATCATATCGCCTACGAAGACCGCGCGTTTCCTATCGCTGAAGGACAAACGATTTCCCAACCCTATACGGTTGCATACCAGACTCAGCTATTGATGGTAAAGCCTTATGAGAAAGTACTCGAGATTGGCACGGGTAGTGCATACCAGGCCACTGTACTGGGGGAATTAGGCGCGAATGTTTTTACAATTGAACGTCAGAAAAAATTATTTAACCTGAGTAAAGAATATATTTTCAAAAAAAAATATCCCAACATCCGTTTTTTTTTCGGAGATGGATTTGAGGGCCTGCCAACATACGCACCCTTTCATAAGATGATCATTACAGCGGCCGCACCATTTGTTCCCCCAAAACTCATTGAACAGTTAAAAGAAGGTGGCGTGATGGTGATCCCTGTTGATGCAGGGAATTCTCAACGTATGTTGCGTATTACAAAACTCGACGGTGGTAAATTAAATGAAGAGGCATTTCAGAATTTTTCTTTTGTGCCGATGTTGAAAGGAAGAAATCCTTAAGTAAAGTATTGCATTCATTAACAGAAATCCAAACTCTCTGTGCTCTGCGATGCTTACTTCTGAATACTCCGTGGGTAAAAAAAAACTCACCGGATTCAACATCTCTTCGCTACTACAAATATCGAAGTACTAAGCATCGGATTCTTCGTAGTATCTGTCCGGAAAATATTTTTCAACAACCATCTTTTTAATTTTCCCTCTTTCAATACATCCATTGGTGCAGTGATATAGGCAGTATCCAGGATTTCAAAACCTGCACCAGATAATAACCTGGTGATGCGCTTTTTTGTATAGATGCGTGCATTAGCGAATCGTTCATGGATAGGCTTCGGTAGCCATGAAAAGAATGGAATACGATTCCATGGTAGAAAAGGAAGTTTGGCACCATGTGTTTCGAATATCCACCATTTATTAGGAACAGTTATAGCCATAAGGCCGCCAGGTTTAAGCAAATCAAAATAACGAATGACACTCTTATCATCTTTCAGATGTTCAATCACTTCAAAGCTGATAATACGGTCAAAGTGTTTTCCTAGTGATTCATTTTCTATATCCCGTATAATGCATTCGCAGTTATGGAGCTTGTGTTCTTCTTTGTATTTATTGAATTCTGAGAGATGCGTTGATTCTATTTCTACTCCAAGACAATTTTTCATCTCAGGGGCAAGTAAAAAAATTGAAGCACCATTGCCGCAACCGATATCAAGCAATTCAAATTCTGTATTGCAGAAGCCGGGTATCGCTTTCACCAACTCCACCCTGCGGTGAATAATTTTATCATCGAAATCAGCCGGTCTGCCAAGATAGTGGCCTTCTTTTATGAGTTCTATGGGGACTCGTTCTTCGTATTTCATCTTTGTAAAATTATGTCTTCCACGGAGATAAAGCATTTAATTCAAATTTGATCAATAACCTTTGCTGCCCTCGCAGCAACCTGCTTCCAATTAAAATGCGCAAAAAATTCTCCGTGTAACCTCCGTGGTCCTCCGTGAAATATTTTTGTTACACAGA
>JBKJPO010000413.1:0-2572 GCA_046595095.1 Chitinophagaceae bacterium | reverse complement strand
GTTTCCCGACATACAACTGGAAAAAAATGCAGGAAGATAACTACCTCTGGTGGCGATTGCGTTTTGAGCAAATGAGTAATTACTTTGATGCTTTTCGGATTGACCATATACTCGGGTTCTTCAGGATATGGAGCATTCCCCTGCATTCTGTGGAGGGCGTCTTAGGGCGATTCGTTCCTGCTCAACCTTTACACATCAGCGAGTTCAGCAACAATGGAATCTGGTTCGACTTTTTCCGCTATGGCCGTCCTTATATTAATGAGGAAATAATTGCTGAATTGTTTGGTGAAAATTCAGGATACATAAAGGAGAACTTCCTCGTCAATAATGGGAATAATAGTTATGATCTGAAAGAAGAATTTGATACACAACGAAAAGTTGAGGATTATTTCACTACCAAAAGTCCCGAACGACACGACCTCAAACAAGGGTTGTTTGATCTTATCAGCAACGTGATCCTGATTGAACATGAAGGTTCCCAAATGCAAGAGTTTCATTTCAGAATAGGTATGAACCAAACAAGTTCGTTCAGGCATCTTGACGAGCACACGCAACAACAATTGAGAGAACTTTATGTAAATTATTTCTATAGACGCCAGGACGATTTTTGGCAAAAAGAAGCAATGAAAAAACTTCCCGAGCTCAAGCGCAGTACCAACATGCTGATCTGTGGAGAGGACCTGGGAATGGTTCCTGCATGCGTTCCGGATGTGATGAAACAACTGGGCATTCTAAGCCTTGAAATTCAGCGAATGCCCAAGGAAGAAGGGAAAGAATTCTTCCATCCAAATGACGCGCCTTACCTATCTGTGGTTACTCCTTCAACACATGATATGAGCACGATTCGTGGTTGGTGGGAAGAAGACCGTGGAAAGACCCAACGATTTTATAACTATCAGTTAGGGCGTTATGGAAAAGCCCCATATTTCTGCGAACCCTGGATAAACTTTGAGATTGTTTTGCAACATTTATACTCACCAGGAATGTGGAGTGTGTTCCAATTACAGGATATCCTTGGGATCAGTCCGGAATTAAGACTTGAAAATCCTAATGATGAGCGGATAAATATTCCTTCCGATCCAAAACACTTCTGGCGATACCGGATGCACATGAATCTTGAAGACCTGATAAAGCAAACTGAATTTAACAATGAGTTCCGTTCGCATCTCCAGGCAAGCGGACGCACCGATCAGTAATTAAATAATTAAGTTGAAACTTTCCTTCAGAGCATACAATCTGCCTTTCAAACATCCTTTCACAATTTCGAAAGGCACCAAAACGCACCAACCCTCCATCGTGGTTGCATTGGAGCATTTTGGGGTAACAGGTTACGGTGAGGCCCCCGCGATTCCGTACTATGATGTTACGGTAGAAAAAATGCTCGCTGTGTTGGAGGCGAAAAAACCGATGATTGAAAAATTTGCTTTCACCGATTCCGAGCGTTACTGGCATTACCTCCATCACTTACTTCCCGCCCATCCATTTGTGGTTTGCGCACTCGACATGGCCGGATGGGATCTATTTGGCAAGTTACATGGGCAGCAACTGCATCAACTTTGGAAACTGGACCTTGCTAATAATCCAATTACCGACCTCACAATAGGAATTGATACCATAGAAAAAATGGTTGCTAAAATGCTGGAAACGCCTTGGCCCATTTATAAAATAAAACTCGGCACAAAAAAGGATATAGAAATAATTACAGAACTGCGCAAACATTCTGATTCAATTTTCCGCATTGATGCCAATGCTGCATGGACAGCCAATGATGCGTTGGAGAAAATAAATGCTTTTGTAAACCTTGGTGTAGAATTCATCGAACAGCCACTCGCGAAAGAGGACTGGGAAGGAATGAAATTTTTGTACGAACATTCCCCTCTGCCACTATTTGCAGATGAGAGTTGTGTTAGTGAACATGATGTTGAAAAATGTAAAGATCATTTTCATGGCATCAACATCAAACTCACCAAATGCAGCGGGATTACTCCTGCACGCCGGATGATTACCCACGCAAGGCAACTCGGAATGAAAGTGATGATTGGCTGTATGAATGAAAGTTCGATTGGTACCGCCGCTGTTGCGCAATTACTTCCATTGCTCGATCACGTGGATATGGATGGGCCATTGTTACTTGCTGAAGACATCGCTGAGGGAGTGACGTTTGATTATGGAAAAGTTTGTTACACAAATGCACCGGGTCTGGGGTTAAAGTCGGTTCAATTTTAGATTCTATATTTTGCATATAACCATATTCAACCCCTTCGGGGTTGGGTGGCTCTACACAATTTTCCCCGGGTTTCACCCGGGGCTATTCAAATTGAAGCCCTCCGGGCATAACGCGGGAGGTTGTAAATTTCATCGATAAAAAAAATCTCCTCATATTGAAGCCCTTCGGGCTTAGGCCATGAGGTCGTAATTTCATGGAGGAAAAAAATTTCTAATCAGATTTACGCCCGTCGGTCCTAGGGCTTGAAATTGAAATTTCATCGATAAGAAATATCTTATCATATTGACGCTCCGGGCTTAGGTCCTGAGGTCGTAATTTCATGGAGAAAAAAATTTCAAATCAGAG
>JBKJPO010000268.1:0-6832 GCA_046595095.1 Chitinophagaceae bacterium | reverse complement strand
ACTTTCACGGGGGTGTTAAATAGTTCTTCTGCAGCAAACGTAAATATAAACGGCAACCTAATTAATAATAATAGTATAGGGATGACAGGTACCAATAGTGTATGTAAATTCGAGGGTATACATTCGTCAGGTTCGTCCACTAACACTTTTGTGAATGCCAATACGATCTCCAACAATTCCATTAATAATAATGGGGGAATAATGTATTGCATCCAGGGTGGGGCTTCGAGAAACTCCTGGAATGCCAATGCTATTAATTCCAATTCTATCCCATCAACCGGAGGATCATTGATTGCAATATTATATGGATTGTATAATGTTTCAAGCCAGAGTTTGGATAGTTTGACTAATAACCTGGTAACTAATCTTTCCATTGGAGGCGCAAGTAGTTCGAGCTTTTCCCAGATTTATGGAATATTTACAAATGCAATTCCAACAACGGTGAAACATTGGAGAGGTAATATTATTCATTCATTACCCTATAACAATACATCTACTGGAGCGGGATCAATTTCCGGACTTTATACCGCAGAAGGGGGTTCAGTAAATCTTTCTAAAAATAAAATTGGTAATCTTAGCGCCGGTGGTGCAGGTAGTACAGTGAATGGAATATATGTAGCCAGTGGTTTAACGATTACAATAAGCAACAATCTAATCGGTGACTTACTTACTCCTTCGGCGAATGCGCTTAATCCATTAAATGGGATAAATGTACTGGGAGGAACAACAAGTTATATTTATTACAATACTGTGTATTTGAATACAACCAGCAGTGCCACTTTATTTGGTTCCTCGGCCATCAATGCCTCAGCATTTCCAACAGTAATTTTAAGGAATAATATTTTTGAAAATATTTCAACACCAAAGGCTGCACAAGGATTTACTGTTGCATACAGAAGATCATCCAACTCAATAAGCACGTATGGGTCATCTTCAAATAATAATCTTTTCTATGCAGGCACACCCGGCCCTAATAACCTGATCTTTTACCAGGGAGCTTCTGCAGCAGACCAGGATCAAACACTTTCAGCATTTAAATCAAGGGTTGCACCACGTGAAGGACTTTCAGTGACTGAAGAGGTTTCTCCATTTTTTGTAAGCACCAGCCCGCTCGCTGCTAACTATCTTCACATTACAGATGGGTCCATTACCCCTCTGGAAAGTGGGGGTGAAAACATTGCCGATATTCCCGATGATTATGATAATCAGGTGAGGCAGGGAAATGCAGGCTATACAGGTACGGGAGCAAAACCAGATATTGGAGCAGACGAATTTGCCGGACCTGGTTGCTCTGGTTCCCCCGTGCCAAGCAATGCAGTAGTAAACGTAAGTCTACCTCGTTGTCCGGGAATGCCTTTCACCTTATCATTAGACCAATCCTATTCTAATGTAAGTTATCAGTGGCAATCTTCAAATGATAATGTAACTTTTTCAGCCATAGTAGGAGCTATTGGTGCTACTTATACCGCCTCAGGCAATTCGAATAAATATTACAGTGCAATAATAACTTGTGGAGCTAACAGTACAACATCCGGAACTATATTGGTCAGTATTGCAAATCTTATTGTCAATTCCGTAACCGGGGCAACACGCTGTGGTCCTGGTACTGTAAATCTTAGCGCTACCGGATCAGAGACACTAAAATGGTTTGCAGCAGCAACAGGCGGCGCAGGCCTCGCAGCCGGACCAGGTTATAGTCCGAATGTTACGGGTAACAGCACTTATTATGTTGAATCAGCTAATATTGGAAGTTCGTCTAATGTGGGCAGACTCGCACCTGGAGGAAACAGCTCAGGCACTAACCTCACCACGTATGGACAAGACTTCACTTTAAGCGAACAGATAATTTTAAATTCAATAGATATAATATCTACAACCGGGACATCGGTCACGCTGTCTCTTTACAGTGCTGACGGAACATCGCTTTTACAAACAAAAGGTACAGTTGCTACTAATACAAATGCTACTACTACTATTAGCATTGGTTGGACAATTCCTGCCGGAACTTATAGATTAATTGTAAATGATATGACAGGTAATTATATCCAGGACAATTCAGGTATTATCTATCCATTTGCATTGGGTTCATACGGTCAGGTTAATGGGTTCGTTTCGGGTACCACTGGTGCAGTAATAACTAATGGGGGTTACTATTTCCTCTATAACTGGTCCGTGGCTCCCAGTTGTAATTCAGGGCGGACGCCCGTTGGTGTAACTGTTACAAGCTCACCTCCAATTTCTGCAACCGCATCTGCTTTAATGAGCTGCTCTGGTGAGAGCATTAATCTGAATGTTACAAGTACTAATCCCGGTTACACCTATACCTGGACACCAGGTAATTTAACCGGTGCTGCGCAAACAGTATCACCGCTTAATACCACTACTTACACAGTAAATGCTTTAGACAATAGTGGTGGCGCTAATGCGGGATGTGGTAATTTTGCGCTTGTTACAATTACGGTTAAATCTACACCACAGGCTCCATTGCTAACTCCTGCAACTGGTACATCGGTTTGCACTGGAAGCTCTAATATTTTCACTGCTGTTTCAGGTTCACCCCCAGCGATATCAATCATGAAACAGAATTTCAATAGCGGATTGGGAAGCTGGACAGTGGTAAACGATCCTGGTATTACGGCTGGTACGCAATGGCTTATTGAGACAACCCCATTTACTTATCTGACACATATTACCAACTGGAATGGATTTAACGGTACACCTTTTTTATTAGCAAATAGCGATGCAGGTGGCCTGGGTGGATTGACCAATACACAACTTAGATCACCTGTCTTCTCCACTGTAGGTTTTAGCGCTGCCACAATTAATTTTAAACATTTCAATAGAGATCCAACTGACGAGTTTGCAGGCGTAGAATATTCAATAAATGGAGGCTCCAGCTGGATTGTAGTAACTAATGGTAATTTTACAAATACAGGTTCTCCGGGAGCTTCAAACAATCCCCCTACAGTCACAAATGTATCTTTACAACTAAATGCAGGCGCACTAAACCAGGCAAATGTGCAGGTGAGATTCCGATATGATGGCTCTTATGATTATTACTGGGGCCTTGATGATATAGAAATCTTGGGTAATCCAATTCCACAATATTCCTGGACAGCAGCACCTAATGCTGGTGCTGGCCTTCCAGCCGGGGCAGGTATAGCCAATCCTGCAAATACGGCCATTACAGTTACACCTACTGTAGATGGCACGTATATATATTCTGCAACTGCATCAATTGCATCCACCGGATGTTTATCGCCTGCCACATCAGATACAATCACAGTTGGCACAGGAGGAGTTACAACCTGGACAGGAGTATTAAGCTCAGCGTGGGAAGATCCAGGTAACTGGTCTTGTGGTGTACCTACAGCCACATCACCTGTAACTATACCGGGGGGTGCTGTAGTTATAATAAATACTAATGCAAATGCAAAAAGCCTGGTAGCCAGTGCAACATCCAGTATAACTGTAAATACAGGATTTACTCTAACAGTACATAATTAGGTATAAATAAACAATTATAACCTCACCTTTTTATTGGGCAGTTTTTTAATTTAATTATTATGATGTAATGATAATATCTGCTAGCCCACACCTCTCAATTAATTGCAGAATCCAAATAGGGTAATGGTAATAATGAAAAGAAAATTGGCAGGGACGAATCTATTGTGATTTTTCTATGCCGGGGGTAGAGTCATTGCCGGTATCAATATATTTTTTTATAGCGATGAATGAAATTACAATCACTACAAGTAGAAGAATAATTGCAAATAGTAGCCAGGGTTGATCTTTCAGTTTACGTTTTTCTTTCCTTAATTTCTTTTTGTCTAAATTTTTATGAAGGTCGCGGTTTAGTTGTTCGACTAAATGATTGAGGTCTTTTTTTGATTGAAAATGTTCCAAACCTTCAACTGCATCACTCATGAATTCCGAATCCACCATTTCTTTTTCTATATCATGCCCATCTTCCTTTGATAGTTTACCGCTAATATAATCCATCAACTTCTGATTGTCGATGTCCTTATTGCTGTTCGATAATATGTCTTTAAGATCCTCGCTCATTTATTTTAATATTGATCCTGTTGCCAGGGCTATTTATTCATTTTTTCCATCAGCAACCTCAGATTTCTTTTTCCATTTTGAATATAACTTTTTACCTGCATTAGGGAGTAACCTGTTTCATCAGTAATTTCAACATAGGATTTTTTTTGCAGGTAAAACAAAGTTACACATGCTTGTTGCTCTTTGTTAAGTTCTTTAAGTGCATCATCCATTTGATCGAGTGCATGGTCTTTTTCAAGTAATTCAGACCGGGCTTCTTTTTCATCTGGAGCTGCGGTCATCATTCTCTCATCAATCTCTACCGAATATTTATGCTTGTTCCGAAGCTTCATAAGGCAGTGATTCTTGGCCACCATGTAAATCCAGCTTTTAAAATAGTCCACCTTATATTTGTGCAGTTCACTAATGGATTTTAGGAAGACTTGTTGTACAGCATCTTTAGCCTCTTCTTCATTCTTTAAGTATTTCATGCAAACACCAAGCAGCAGCAATGTGTAGCGTGGAAGTAGAATGCCTAGCCACTCATTATCATGATCGCTGTAAAATTTTTCCAGGAGTTCATGGTCGTCGATATTTTGTAAATATTTTGAGTTCACAGCTATAATAAATCCGGTTTTTGAAATGTAAACATAAATGAATTTCCATAATTTAGATTTAAGCTTTTAGATATGACATATGCTGTTTGTTGTGTGCCTGTTAGTCCACTAAGAATTGAACCTTCTCATAAATCTGAAATGGTAAGCCAGCAACTCTTCGGAGAATGTTGCTTGGTAATTGAAACTGCACCGGGTAATTGGGTGAAAATAAAATGTAACTATGATCATTACGAAGGTTGGTGCCAGTCGAGCCATCTTGCAGAAATTGATGAAAGAGATTATGGTAAACCAGAAAAGGAACTAACGGCTGAATGGGTCAACCTGCTTGATTATAATGGTCACCCGATGCATGTTCCAATGGGAAGTTCGCTTACGGCTCTACGTAATGGCGATGCTTTCTGGAAAAAAAAATTTGTTCATTATTCCGGAGAAGTATGGGATCCATCAGGTGTTCAAATAAATACGAAAGTATTAACCCGGCTTGCTTATAAATACCTGAACACACCTTATCTCTGGGGCGGGAAATCTGTCTTTGGAATTGATTGCAGTGGATTTGTTCAGGGGCTTTATAAATTTTTTAATATTCCTCTACCCAGGGATGCTTATCAGCAGATCGGGCATGGGGAAGCAATCGGTTTCCTCCAGGAAGGAGTTTGTGGCGACCTGGCATTTTTTGACAACGAAGAAGGTCGGATCACACATGTTGGGATGCTGCTTAATTCAAATGAGATAATTCATTCTTCCGGCAAAGTACGCATTGACAGGATAGATAACCAGGGTATTTTAAATCTTGAAACTGGAACCCGCACGCATACGTTGAGAATAATCAAGCGGTATTTCTAAGGCAATTATTATTACGAGGGGGGAAGCTTGTCGTGGTTGTAATTTTCCATTTTTTCTATTGCTTCAGTCGCGGGCAACTTCGCGGCCTGCTTAGCTGGCTTATCAAAAACTAAGATTTTGATCGCAACCAGGATCAGCAACAGTGCGAATATTTTCTTGACTGTATCCTGCGAAAGACTTAATGCGATCTTACTTCCAAAATAACTGCCGGCAAGAAAACCAACAGCGATAAAGCCAACAATTTTAAAATCTACATGGCCCTGTTTATAATATTGCAATACCCCGAGTATTCCAACCGGCAGGAGAAGCAAGCCCAGTGAGGTACCCTGTGCAGTTTTTTGAGAAAAACTAAGAAAGTATACCAATGCGGGAACAATGATTATTCCTCCACCAACACCTACTAACCCACCAAGCATTCCGGCTGCCAGGCCGATAAGTATAAGGAGTAAAATAGTTTGTACAGACATGATGATTTGATTTAAGGATTATTGGGCTCCTGGTTTGGAAATACTTCTTTATAATACCTGATCGCTTCCAGGATTACATCGTAGGCAATTTCTTTCTCCTGGAAAAGATCTATAGCGACGATCTTTTTTTCAAGCACTTTATATTGTTCGAAATAATTTTTCAATACATCAATAAAATGTGCAGGCAGCTCAGCAATAGAATGAATGTGATTTACTGTAGGATCTTTTACAGCTATGGCAATTATTTTGTCATCTACAACCCCCGCATCAATCATTTGCATATTGCCAATCACCCGTGCTTCAACAAGGCATAATGGCTGTATGGATTCTGAACACATAACCAGGATGTCAAGAGGGTCACCATCGGCACCAAGGGTTTGAGGAATGAATCCATAATTAATAGGGTAGTGGAAAGAAGAATAGATAACCCTGTCGAGACGCAAAAGACCGGTGGGTTTATCGATCTCGTATTTAGCATGAGAACCTTCAGGTATTTCTATCAGCGCTTCTACAACAGAGGGCGATTGTATTCCATAATGTGCACCATGCCAGGGATGAGATACATGCATTTGGTTCGATTTAATTAATAAACATTGTTAGAGGTTTCCAGAGAAAGTATATTTAAAATCAACCCACCATTGTTCCCTGATTCTTACAAGTTTTATTTTTGTTGGCTCTTTCTTGAAAGTATTCGAGAAGTTTATAATTGAAATGGAATCAGAAATATTTTCAATCGGATTAATTATGATATTCGCATCTTTATATCCTTCCTTTTCTTTTTCTGGCATGCGTGTGTAGAAACTTTGCATCTGGTCAAAATAACCCAGGTTAAGACTATCAACGAGCAGGTATTTTTTGGCC
>JBKJPO010000212.1:0-5036 GCA_046595095.1 Chitinophagaceae bacterium | reverse complement strand
GGCCATATAATTTTAACAAGAGAAGGAAAGTTGTTTGCAGATGGAATAGCTGCTGATCTTTTTTTTGAAGAAGGGGAATTAGATTAGCGAAAAGTTGTGGATATCGCCCCTGCTACTGCCACAGCCCACTGCTAAAACACTGATTCCTCAAATCAGGGTTGTTTCTATTCTCTTAAATCCTTCCCGGGCGGGAAGTTGCTTCCAAAGGATTTCATACACAGTATTGGCGATTGGCATATCAGCTTCGATATTTTCATTTACAATGTGCATGCATTTACTGGCATTGTATCCTTCTGCAACCATATTCATTTCCAGTTTAGCCGCCGTAACTGAATAGCCTTTCCCAATCATAGTGCCGAAAGTACGGTTGCGACTATACAATGAATAGCAGGTAACAAGCAAGTCTCCCAGGTAAACTGAAGCTGCATAATTTGCAGGCTTATGTTTTCCTTCTACAAGATTATGCCGGCTATGCTCGATGTTTCCAACTTCAATATTTTGTATCCCGGCTTTTCTCAGGAAGCCAGCCATTTCATCGGCAGAGTTTGCGATAAGTACACTTTGGAAATTATCACCGTAATCAAGTCCATGGGCAATTCCGGCGCCAAGGGCATAAATATTTTTCAGGATTGCGGCAAACTGAACCCCATAGATATCATTATTCTCCACCGTATTGAGGTAACTCGTACGAAAATGCGAGGCTATCTCTGTAGTTACTTCTTCATCGATACCGGAGAAAGTGAGATAGGATAATTTCTCGGTGGCAACCTCTTCCGCGTGACAAGGCCCCAGGACGGCGAAGTAATTTTCCAGTGGCACATTAAATTCCTGTTTAAGATAATCGTTAAGAAGAAGGTTCTGTTCAGGCAGAATACCCTTTATCGCCGAGATGATTTTTTTCCCTTCAAAAATATTTTTATCCAGATCTGAAAGTACCTTATCAGCAAAGGCAGATGGTATCGCAATAATTATGCAATCAGAATTATTAATCACCACTGCAGCATCTGTGGTAAGTGATAACAATGAAGTATTAAAATAAGCTGAACTGAGGTAATGGGGATTATGATGACGGCTCTCTACATGCCTGATGCTTTCTTCATTCCTGAATAACCAGGAAATGTGATGGTTATTATCTGTAAGTATTTTGGCCAGTGCGGTTGCCCAACTGCCACTTCCTAATATTCCAAATGTCAAGATGTATGAATTTGATTTCGATTTCTAATGCAAACCTTCCATGAATTTATTTACAAATTCTGCTTGATGAATAAGATGACTCCCCACTTACAATTAATTATTAATGCCTAGTTTTTCCACCGCTATTTGCGCTGCTACCTGGCTTGCATCTTTCTTATTGTATGCTTTTGCTTCTGCGATCAGTTCACCATCGACCATTGCCCCGATAGTGAATAACCTTCTTCCATTTTCCATTTTTTCATCCAGTGTTTCGAATTCAAGATTTTTGCCATTTTTATTTGCCCAACCATAAAGCTTATTCTTTTGGTTGATATCGAGATTCTCAAGGTCCTCCATGTAAAGGTGAGGGTAAATGATGTGCTTACTCACCCACTTCTGTGTTTTATCATATCCTTTATCCAGGTAAACTGCGCCCACTACGGCTTCAAGAGTATTGCCAAAGATCTGCGATATTTTTAATGAGCTATCGAACTTATTGTAAAAAGTGATCTTCTTCAGACCCATTTTCAATGCGATATCATTTAGCTTGGTACGGTTTACCATTTTACTCCGCATTTCTGTGAGGAATCCTTCATCCTTATAGGGATAACGCATAAAAAGATAATGTCCAACAATCGAGCTCAATACAGCGTCCCCCAGGAATTCGAGTCGCTCATTATTTTCGTCTGCCCCTTCACGTATTGAACGATGGCTAAGCGCAGTTTTATAAAGGATCAGGTGTCCCGGAACGAAACCAAGCACGTTATGTAGTTGCTTTCGGAATTCCTTTGCAGATTTACCTGCAAGCATGTTTCTCAAAAATTGCACCGGGTAGAATTTATATCCGAAAGTAATCAGATTTAAAAGAAAAATAAAATCTAAGGTAGAAGGATAGTCAATAAAAAATTAATCTCCAGCCATTGAGCATTATAATACGTACTTTTTTAATATGACCGAAGCATTGTGACCGCCAAAGCCAAAAGTATTGCTCAGTGCTGCGTTTACGGTACGGTGTTGTGCTTTGTTGAAAGTAAAATTAAGCTTCTGGTCAAGCTCAGGATCATCTGTAAAATGATTGATAGTAGGAGGAATAATATCCTGAGTTATTGCTAAAATGCATGCCATCGCTTCCATCACTCCGGCTGCACCAAGGCAGTGGCCAGTCATTGATTTCGTAGCACTGATATTGAGCTTGTAAGCATTTTCACCAAAAACATTCAGGATGGCTTTAGTTTCTGCAATGTCGCCCAGTGGGGTTGAAGTACCATGAACATTTATATAATCGATGTCTTCCGGTTTCATTCCTGCATCTTTCAATGCTACTATCATCACATTTTGTGCACCAAGACCTTCCGGATGTGGGGCAGTAATATGATGAGCATCAGCCGTAGCACCTCCACCGGCAATTTCACAATAAATCCTTGCACCCCGCGCTTTGGCATGTTCAAGGGATTCAAGAACAAGAGTACCCGCAGCTTCGCCCATTACAAAACCATCTCTGTCCTTATCAAAAGGACGTGAGGCAGTTTTTGGATCGTCATTGCGTTCGCTTAATGCTTTCATTGCATTAAAGCCACCTACACCGGCAGCGCTGATCACCGCTTCACTTCCACCCGTTATTACTATATCGGCCTTGTCTAAACGTATATTATCAAAAGCATCAATTATTGCATTTGTACTTGAGGCACAAGCACTAACGACAGCAAAATTAGGCCCCCGGAAACCATGCCGCATTGAAATCTGCCCTGCGGCGATATCAAGTATCATTTTTGGGATGAAGAATGGATTGAAACGGGGTGTGCCATCGCCAAGGGCAAATTGAGTTACTTCTTCCGAAAATGTAATAAGGCCGCCAATGCCGCTTGCAAAGATCACTCCTACCCTGTCTGGATTTACATTCTCTTTGCTGATCCCCGCATCTTTCACTGCCTCATCGCTGGAAATAATCGCTAACTGGGTGAAACGATCGATCTTCCTGGCTTCCTTGCGATCGAGATATTTGGTAGGCTCAAAATCTTTTACTTCGCAGGCAAATTTGGTTTTGAACTTTGAAGTATCAAATTGCGTGATGAAATCAGCACCGGAAACACCATTAGCCAAACCCTCCCAGTATTCCGGAACAGATTTACCTAAAGGTGTTATCGCACCCATTCCGGTTACAACCACTCTTTTTAATTCCATAAACTTTCCTGCGTGATTAAATAGATGACTACTTAGCGTGCTCCTCTAAGTATGCAACAGCCTGTCCAACTGTAGTAATGGTTTCAGCCTGTTCATCGGGAATAGAAATATTAAATTCTTTCTCAAATTCCATGATCAATTCAACGGTGTCCAAACTATCGGCACCCAAATCGTTAGTAAACGATGCCTCAGGTGTTACTTCTGCCTCATCAACACCCAATTTATCAACGATGATTTTCTTAACTTTTTCTGCAATTGTCATGTTTATAGTATTTAGTTATTACAGTTGCAAAAATATACTTTTTGCAATAAAAAAAAATAATAATACGAATGATCAAATCTGGATGGAAAAGCTACAAATCTATGATTTACAAATGGGTTAAAACAATGCTTTCCTGGAGGATTGTATGGCCAATATCTCCTCTTTATTAAGAATAAATTATGTTTGCAAAACATATCCCGACCCAACAATTTTGACCCTTATTTAAACTGATTTGACAATCGCTGCCCCCTTTTAAAAGGAATAAAATTGTATATTTAATCAACGCTTAAAAAATCTTGGATTGCCCTAAACTCCTATGCCAATTAAACAAATAGATCACGGCACCAAAGAATATAAACAAATGGTAGATCTGCGAAATGAAATACTTCGCAAACCATTAGGCCTTTCTTTTAGTAAAGGTGACCTTGAAAAGGAAAAGGAAGATATTTTAATTGGCGCCTTTGAAGAGGATAAAATGCTCGGCTGCTGTCTACTCACCAAATTAGATGGTAAGAAAGTTCGCCTTCGGCAAATGGCTGTTCAAAACAATTTACAAGGTAAAGGCATCGGAGCTACTATGATGAACTATGCAGAAAATATTGCCCGTGATAATGGTTTCAAATGTATGGTTATGCATGCACGTGAAACGGCAATTGGCTTCTATGAAAAACTTGGTTATAAAGTTATTGGTGATGAATTTACTGAAGTCACAATTTCACATCATATAATGGAGAAAAAACTTTAGGCCCCACTATCACACCCAAATATTAGCGTCTGATTATTTATTTCATTAAACTTATTTCGATTGGGAGTTTTAATATTAATCATGGCACTCATATAATCACAAAAATCACAGTTCAAAATTTTATGATTTCCTTATCTTGTCTTTAAGCATCTTCCTGGCTTCATGTACATCATCACCTTCAAATGCTTCTTTTGGTAAAAGAAAGAAAGACCTGCTATCAAAATACAAATGAAAAAAATGAGGGCTCTCCATCCAGCTGCTGAAGCTCGTCCATGGCCAGCTTTTCTCCCCCCGTTCATTACTCAGGAACATATGATGTTCCTCGAAGTTCACCTGGAAACTATCTTTAAAAGTTGCGGCTTTCCTGTAAATACCGTGTGGTAACAAATACCAGAATGAAATCATCAGAACAAACCAAAGCACAGAATTAATTAGAAATGGCAGGGCACTTATCTTTCCTAAAAAATATAGAATTGCGCTAACGATTGCAAACACATTTACCAGGATAATTATAAATTTAATTTCCTTGCGTGTAATAAAATGATACCTGAGCGCTTGTATCACTTTTCGTTTATCATAGCTAAAATATTGCGAGGTCATTTTTTGAGTTAAGCATTATGAATTATAAGATGAAGGAATGCTATTGGAGATCTTTTTCGGCTACGCTCCACAGTG
>JBKJPO010000191.1:0-7480 GCA_046595095.1 Chitinophagaceae bacterium | reverse complement strand
CTTCCCGATTTCAGGAATCAGGTATGAAGCACATCCTCTTTGTTCCCAGAACATGAACTTTTAAAAATAATCCAGGCTTTCTAAAGTCCTTTAACAGCCTACACCTCCCGCCCTTGCTGCATCCCGGGTATTTCCACTTACTTTAATTCGAATTCATGCTATGGAAGAGTACGACTCATGTAAAATCATGGCCGTAGAATAGTTCCCATCTTAATATCTCCACAGATATTTATAGAAGGAGTAGTTGTACGAGCAAAGTTACGCGTCGGAGTTTATACAAAAAAAGTTGATTTATTTATAATATTTATCCACAATAATTGCACAATAAATCCGTTTTTTTCTTAAATTAGTGGTCATATGATAAATAACAACCATTTAAGCAGAAATTTTCTTATTCGTAGTATGCAGGTGTTTATTGCTAAACTCAAACAGAATCCAGGCATTTACCCAATACGCCATTATAAGAAAAGCAGGCGTTCACGTCAATCTGATTTTTTGTATTGATTAGTGAACTGAGGACTAACAACCGTGGATTACTTCAGGGCTGATAAAACACATGACTTCTTGAACCCAGTAACTGATTTATATACTCATAGAAAATTGCCAAAGCGATGAGAAAATCCTCTACAAAACCAACGGTTTTCCGTTTAATTAAAATGCTTGCCAACAAATTGCTGATTAGCTTACAATCTCCGTCTGAGCGAGATTACAGGAGATGGAAAGATTATATCGCAAACCCATAACGGGCAAGTTAAAGTATAGTTCTTTTTTGAGCCAAAGATTTTAACACCCGCCGGCTTCCCGGTAAATCCATATTCCTCCATTCGAACGACCTCCGAATCAGGTAGCTGTTAGCCAAAGGTTTCATTCACATTGGGTTCAACTTGTAAATTGAGCATTGATATTGAATTTTGACCATTCCTAACACCCGATTTTCAAAAACCCAAATCTTAATAAACAATCTTCAATAAGAAGAACCTGTTTGGTGGATTGCCACAAAATGCATTTAACTAAAAAGGTATTCCACATCTGATTTACTAAGGCTCTTAACGAACGAAGTATCGTCGGCGATAAGTTCCCTGGCGAGAATCCGCTTCTTCTCCTGCAATTGAAGAATCTTATCTTCAATAGTGTCCTTACAAATCATCCGGTAAGCAAAGATATTTTTCGTTTGTCCAATCCTGTGGGTACGGTCAATTGCCTGCTGTTCAACTGCGGGATTCCACCATGGATCAACTATATAGACATAGTCTGCAGCTGTAAGATTCAATCCAACACCGCCTGCTTTTAATGAGATCAGGAACACCCTGCAATCGTCATTGTTTTGGAAATTCTCAATGGCTTTCTGCCGGTCTGGTGCCGCAGTGCTTCCATCAAAATATTCAAAAGAGATCTTATTCAAAATCAGCTTTTCTTTGATCAAGGCAAGCATGCCAAGAAATTGCGAGAAGATAAGTGCCTTATGTTCGCCGATATTCTCTGTGATCTCCCTGGTCAACTCATCCAGTTTAATCGAATGGTTTGGATACTTTTCTTCTTCGTTTAAAATTGCCGGGCTATCGCAGATCTGACGCAGCTTCATCAGTCCCTGTAGTATGGTAAGTTGTGATTTATCAATCCCTTGTTCGTCTATCACGCCAAGAATCTTATCGCGGTATGCATTGCGGTATGCTTCGTAAACCTTTCGTTGTTCCTCTTCCATTTCACAAAAAAGGATGGTTTCCATTTTTTCAGGAAGATCTTTTGCCACCTGTTCCTTGGTACGTCGAAGAATGAATGGATATAATAATTTCCGCAAATGCTCTTTCTGTTCCGGTTCCCCAAACTTATCTATAGGTGTTGCGAATTCATTTCTGAAAAACTCCATACTGCCAAGTAAGCCCGGGTTCAGGAAATTCATCTGGGCATATACATCAAAAGTATTGTTTTGCAACGGGGTACCGCTCATGCATAAACGATTTCTTGCAGTGAGCAGGCAGGCTGCTTTAGTTACTTTTGATGCTGGATTCTTTATAGCCTGCGATTCATCAAGGATCACATAATCAAAAAGAATATTCATGAGTACCTGGATATCGCTCCGCAAGGTGCCATATGTAGTGATTACAACATTATACTTCTGCATCTCCTCTACGCTCCGGGTGCGCATGCTGCCATGATGTATCAGGTAAGTCAAAGCAGGTGTAAATTTCTTTATCTCATTTTCCCAGTTATAGATCAGGGTTGTAGGACAAACTACTACTGCCCTAAGCCCACCGGTTTCCTGTGCATAATGTCTTAGCATACTTAAAGCCTGTACTGTTTTACCTAAACCCATGTCATCTGCCAGTATCCCGCCCCAACCCACATCTTTTAAGTAATTAAGCCATTGATATCCCGAGGTCTGGTATGGTCTAAGCACAGCGGTAAGTTCCTCTGGTGGCGCCACTTCGGGGATGCTTTTAAATTCACGAAGCCGCTGGTATTTTTCATCCAGTTCAAATGACAATTCTTTTGCATCCCTTTTTTCATAGAGATCGTCAATCACACTGAGGTGATACTTGGACAGTCGCAACTGGTTGTTTCGGCCTTCGCCAACTTTAAATAACAATGAATACCTGGAAAGCCACTCGTCTGGAAGGATACCGAGCGTACCATCTTTTAGCTGAACGAATGATTGCTTGTTTTGCAAAGCTTTCTTAACATCGGTGATGCCTATACGCTGATCACCAAAGGAAAGTTCCACCCTTGCGTCAAACCAATCCAATCCACTGCTTACATGTATATGCGTTGAGGGCTTTGCTGTATTGAAACGGAAATTCTTCAATGCTTCGAAGCCGTAAACAGGCACTTTCATTTCATTCATCGCATCGATAAAGAGGAAGAACCAGTTATTCTTTAATACATCAGCTCCTTTTAATACCAGGCTATTGTTTTCCTGCGGACGGATGAATTGTGAATGCAGGTTTTGCAGTTTATCGATAAACTCCTGCTCCACTTCTTTATTCCTGTATACCACAAGGATCTTATCTCCATCAGGAACAGTGATCACATCTTTATCATTTGGCCTGGTTTCAAATCCTTTGTAACTGAATACCGGCTGAAATAACAGGTAGTCCCCTTTTTCCGCTAACAACAATCTCACTTCAGGATGTACATCTTTTATTTCCCTGATAAGCGATCGATCGAACTCCACGTGGTATTCCCGAGTTAGGGGAAGAATTACTTTTTGCAATTGTTCGGTCCAGTTACCTTTATCCAGGATAATATTTCCCTTGTTGATAAATTTTTCAACCTGCAAAACGTCTTCAGGTTTTTGCCATAAATGCAATTGGTGATTATATAAAAATAGAAGATTGCTCTTCCATTCATTCTGATCGAGCTTTACAAACTGGTGATCAATTTTTACACAACAGCTTAATTCAAAATGGCCGTTAACAGGTGATACGGTAAAGACCGGCTGCAACAGTTTATCTGCAAATGAAATGTCAGCAAGTTGGTCTGTACGAAACGTTTTACCAGCAGGTAATAAAAAAATAAATGCATTATCAGCCTGTTCTTCTACAAGCTTTTTTAACTTGGGATGATAATACTCTGTTATAAGAGATTTGGTTTCTTCAGGGAGATCGTCTTCTTCCTGGTGAATGATGTTTTCCCAAAAACCACTGAAGGGAGAATTACGGTTAAGATACTTGTTTAATTCTGCAGGTTGCAGCTTCCGT
This sequence comes from Chitinophagaceae bacterium, assembly GCA_046595095.1. Taxonomy (GTDB): domain Bacteria; phylum Bacteroidota; class Bacteroidia; order Chitinophagales; family Chitinophagaceae; genus Ginsengibacter. The sequence continues at coordinate 3,782 of JBKJPO010000191.1, read as the reverse complement.
ATATGTTGGAGCAACATCCTGTCTTCTTCAGAAAAAATTTCTGTATTGATAAATTTTGCCAGATCAAGTTTTTCCACACGATTTATGTACTTCTTCTTTTCTTCATCTGCTTCTCCCTGGATAATATCGATACTGAAAAAAGGGAATGCAGTATCGTTGGAATGAAAAACAACACCTATTTTTTTAGAGGAGGTTATAGTTTCCACTTCTTCTCCTTTGTCAACAATGGCCGGATAAATTGCTGGTTTTGCATTGGATGCCGGAGTTACTCGCTTGATCGATGGATCAAGTACCCTTAAAAATGGTTTTCCTTCTTTATATGCAAATTCAAATTTCCCTTTCAGATCTTCATTCAGATTATAGCCATATGCTTCGAGCAATTTATTTTTCTCTTTATCCCAATTGCGTATCGAATCAAAATAATGAGGCCCATAAGAATTTAATAATTGTAAAAACAGGACCGTTTTATGAACACAAAGCGGATGACTTGTTTGATTGCAGGTGCATGATGTATCAAAATTACGTTCATCATTTTTCTGCAGCACCAATTGATAAGCCTGGTCACTATATTCAAGAGTTGCTTCCACGCGCTCGTTGGCTGCCACATGAATATTCGCTTTTGTATTTCGAAGTATTTCTTCTGCTTCTTCATAGCGCTCCTGTGAAGAAAGCATCTTCACCATTTTCAAATCAATAAACCTCATTTTAGCAACAGAATGCTTCTGATTGTAGGTGGCCGTTTCATGGGCTCCAAGCATATGTTTATCCACAAGATCCTGCAATTGAAATAGTGCTGCTGCTTCATGTCTGCAGATGTCGCCGATATTGTATGGGCATCCACATCGCAGCATCATAGATTTTTGATCGTTGTATTTTTGTATATGGACTTTGTAATATGTGGAATAACTGTCGTCGCGAACCCTGAAAGAAATTGAATTCATCAGGTGATCGTGTTCCACCATTTCAACAAAACCAAAGGCATGTATTTTTTTTCCACGCCTGATAACTTCATCGGTCCCGGAATTATAGACGTACTTGATTAAATGAGGTAGTGCCAAGCTGTTATCTTATTTTGGTGTTTATGGGTTGGTAAACTCCTGTTCTGAATTGGGCAATTTGCAAAAATAATGCAATTTAAAGGAGCATTTGTCCTGATCTTAAATTTTTGCAATATTATTTCAAAAGCATCCTCGATTATTCTTCAATATTAGAGCAACGGTGCTGCAACCAGTTTACCCTCATCATAAATACAAAGAATGTTAGCGGTATCTTCTGTAAGGCAATACCTAATATCTTTTTCAAGTCCAAATCCAGTTAGTCGATGATAGTGCGAAGCATCTTTTTCCTTCAGGAATCCGAAGAGATCATGCTTTGCCAGTTTGTAAAGCGTTTCTGCCATCTGCGATGAATCGCAATTGATGCTGAAATGCTCCCTCACCTTTTCTACGACAGAACCTGCAAAAATGGTGTCTTCCATATTTACCCTGTCCTTCCATGCCGAACATGCAAGTATTACGTGCTGTTTCTGATCTATAAGGTATTTGCAAACAGACGATAAATTTGGAAATGAACCAGTAATAATTGCTTTTGCCCCCTTATTTAACGCAAGGTGAAGCAATTTAGTGCCATTGGTAGTTGTCAACACCAAAGTTTTTCCCTCGATAAATTCCCGAGGGTATTCAAAAGAAGAGTTGCCATATTTCAACCCTTCAGCAATCTTCCCATCCCGCTCGCCCGCTGTTACACCTTCAATTTGTTTACCAATGCGGATACATTCGGCCACACTATCTACTGGGATGATACATTTTGCCCCATTGTTCAAAGCTGTAGCAATTGTAGAGGTTGCTCTTAGCACATCAATAATAACTACGATACTGCTGCTCACATCAAAGAGATGAAGCATGGCCGGTGATAAACAGGTAAATAATTGGGGCTTATTTTGCATGTTGATGATATTACTTGCCAACGGATTCCATAGATTTTAAAACAGATTCCCAACGGTTTGTTTCCGAATATTCTTTTATAACAATATTCCTTACCCGCAAAAGTTTTTCCAGGTAGTTTTTAAGCCAAATTATATTGAACCATCTGCCGATCCTTCCATGCGGAACTTCGTAAAATATTTTATCGATCATGATCGTTCCGTTCTCCACTTTCATGAAATGATGTTCGTGTCGGAATGAGGTAAAATCACCCGAGACCATGTCATCAGTGAAAAAAGAAGGAATGATCATGGTGGAAATCCTGGATGTAAATTGCCTGGTTTTGAAAAAATGTTTCGCCTGCCATGTAACCGTTTCTCCCAGGTTGATCAATCCTGATGTTACCCCGGCAATAGCTTTTTCTTTTGATTTTTTTGTAGAGATCAAATGCAGGTCAATACTGCGTGCCAGGTCAAATACTCTTTCTACCGGAGCAGCAATAAAAGTTGTAAGGTGTATGGTTTCGATAACTGAAAAGATACTAAATATCAAAAAAATAGCTTAGGGTCTGCAGTGTCATTCCTGATTATCTGCTTTTTGTACCAGGGATTTTTTTATGTAAAAGGCATTTTTACAATATTTGCAATTAGCAATTTATCCCTCACCTTAATGTAAACCTGGTTGTCTATCTCTGCATAATTTTTATCAACATAACCCATTCCAATCGCTTTGCCAAGTGTTGGAGATTGAGTTCCACTTGTAACACGACCAATAGTAACTGCCTGGTGATTTTTGATCTCATAATCATGACGTGGAATTCCTTTATCTACCATTTCAAATCCTACAAGTTTTTTATTTACTCCATCTACCTTTTGATTTTCAAATATTTCTTTTGACGTGAAGTCTTTACTGAACTTTGTGATCCAACCTAACCCGCCTTCAAGCGGAGATGTGGTATCATCAATATCATTTCCATATAAACAATAACCCATCTCAAGTCGCAATGTATCTCTTGCGCCTAGCCCAATAGGTTTCAGTCCCTGGGGGCCACCCACTTCAAATATCTTATCCCAGATCTTATCGGCTGCTCCATCCTGGTCTTCAAAATATATTTCAACTCCCCCGGAACCTGTATAGCCAGTGGCACTGATGAGTACATTCTCAACTCCTGCAAATTTTCCTTTTACAAAAGTGTAATATTTAAGATTCATAATATTAACATCGGTGAGCGGCTGTAAAATCTTAGTAGCATTCGGACCCTGGATCGCAAGCAAGCAGGTTTTCTCTGAAATATTGTGCATCTCTACATCCTGAGTATTGAACTTACTAATCCAATTCCAGTCTTTCTCAATATTGCTTGCATTTACCACAAGCATGTACACTTTATTCTCTTCAACGCAGTAAACTATGAGATCATCCACGATGCCCCCATTCTCGTTAGGCAGACAGGAATACTGCGCTTTTCCGGCCGTAAGCTTTGCGGCATCATTTGATGTTACCCGTTGAATAAGGTCTAGAGCATTTGATCCTTTAAGAATAAATTCTCCCATATGGCTTACATCAAATATTCCGGCATTGTTTCGCACAGCGGCATGCTCATCGTTGATACCGGTATAACTGATGGGCATATTATATCCCGCAAACTCGGCCATCTTTGCTCCGAGAGCTTTATGTTTTTCTGAAAATGGTGTATTCTTCATGAATCTTATTTTCGATTCTGGCAAATTTAATCAATTGAGGATTTAATCATTGTTTTTTAATATTGGCCGCTACCAACATACCATCCCGCTACCGACATACCATCGCTCTGGGATGGGTGACTCATTACCGCCTCATTGCATACCAGTTCTTGTTCAGCGT
>JBKJPO010000046.1:0-8276 GCA_046595095.1 Chitinophagaceae bacterium | reverse complement strand
CTGGGGAATATTCGGTTTGGGAAGCTTTACCGGTAACGCGTGCATCACCTCTTCTTACAGGCTACGTAAAAATGTCTCTACATCGAAATTATTAGAGCGTCTCCAAAAAGTAGTTCTTCACGAGATTGGTCATAACAAGGGACTTCGTCATTGTACTACCCCTGATCCTTGTTTTATGAAAGATGCGCAAGGAAGCATAAAATCTGTGGATGAAGAACCGATGGATCTGTGTGCATCGTGCCGGCGGAATATACGGCTCTGAACAATAAAAAAAGAGAGCATAATTGTACTCTCTTTCTTCGTGGTGTGGGGCGGGATCGAACCGCCGACACAAGGATTTTCAGTCCTTTGCTCTACCAACTGAGCTACCGCACCATCCGTATTACGGGCTGCAAATATAGGATTTCTTGGTAGAACAAACTATCAAGGCTGTGGCTTTTACTAGTTTTTACTAAGAGCTTTCACCTCACCTGCCTGCTTCCAACTGCCCCTGCCTACTCAAAAATCAATTCCCATATTCACTTAAAAACTTGATCCGCATTAATTTCAATTGCTCCCAACTATATTCACTGCTGGCAAGTTCTTCCTGGGCAATCTGCAGACTTGAAGTATCGCATCCTTTAAAATAATCGATTATCTCATCCTGCTCATCATCTTCTACCATCTCTTCAATGGCATAATCAAGATTCAACCTGGTGCCACTTGCAACAATGGTTTCCATCTCTTCGAGCAGCTCTTCTATCTTAAGTGATTTATTCTTTGCTATAGTCTCAAGCGGTATTTTTTTATCCACGTTCTGGATGATAAAAACTTTGTTATTGTTCCGGTTCACAACACTTTTCATAACAAAATCATCCGGTTTTTCTATATCATTTTCCTCAACAAATTTAGCGATCAGGTCAGTAAATTTTTTACCATAACGTATTGCTTTACCCTTACTCACGCCCTGGCATTTTTCTAACTCCTGGATTGTTGTTGGATATGCGGTAGCCATGTCCTCCAAACTTGTTTCAAGGAAGATCACAAATGGAGGTAGATTTTTTTCTTTTGCAACTTGTTTACGTAAATCTTTCAACATAGGAAACAAACGTGCATCGGCACCGGTTGTACCTTCAGCAGCTGATTGTCCACCTTCATCATCATCTGCATTTGCTTCTTCAAATAAATTATTCAGTGCTATTTTAAATGAAGAAGGCTTTTTAAGATATGCCTCACCTTTCTTTGTAAATTTCAACAAGCCATAATCTTCAATATCTTTTTCGATCAGCTTATCAAGCAACATATTCCTTATCAGTGAATTCCAGAAATGATCATCTTTTTCCTTTCCGCTCGCGTAACAATTAAGTTCCTCGTGACGATACATTTTTATTTGCGGGTTTAGGCGACCCATGATTACATTTATCACGTAAGGCATAGTGAAGCGTTCGTCCAAAGCCTTGATGGCTTTTAGTACACAAATCGCTTCTGCTTTTGTTTCAATTTTTTCTTTAGGATGCCTGCAATTGTCGCACATATCATCACATTGCTTACTCGTATACTCTTCACCGAAATAGCTTAGCAATATATTTCTACGACAGGCCGCGCTTTCTGAATAGGCTACTGTTTCATTTATTAATTGTGCCCCCACTTCCCTTTCGCTCAAAGATTTATCGCGCATCAGGTGCTCAAGTTTAGCTACATCTGCATGAGAGTAATAAAGTATACATTTTCCCTCAAGTCCGTCTCTTCCTGCACGGCCGGTCTCCTGGTAATAATTCTCAATTGATTTAGGAATGTTATAATGGATCACAAATCGCACATCCGGCTTATCGATGCCCATTCCAAAAGCAATTGTGGCAACAATAACCTGAACATCTTCATTAAGGAATTGATCCTGTCTTAAAGAACGCAGCTTGGCGTCTAAGCCTGCATGATAGGCCACTGCCTTTATCCCATTGGCCATAAGCATTTCGGCCAGCTCTTCTGTGGTTTTGCGGTTGAGGGTATAGATAATACCACTCTTTCCCATATTTTGTGAAATGAATTTCACTATGCTTTTAACAGCTTGTTCTTTTTTAATTTTTGGCTGAATCTCGTAATAAAGATTTGGCCTGTTAAAAGACGAAATGAATATTTTCGGATTTCTTAAACCAAGGTTCTTTACAATATCACTTTGAACTTTTGGGGTGGCCGTTGCGGTTAGGGCGATAACCGGAATTTTAGCATCAATAAGATCCATTATTTCTCTGAGCCTCCGGTATTCCGGTCTGAAGTCGTGGCCCCATTCGCTAATACAATGTACTTCGTCAACTGCAAAGAAAGAGATGTTTAGATCTTTGAAGAATTCAACGTTCTCCTCTTTGGTTAATGTCTCCGGAGCTACGTATAACATTTTAGTTCGGCCCGCTACAAGGTCATCTTTAACCAATTTCTGTTGGCCTTTATTTAAAGAGCTATTTAAAAAATGAGCTATTGAATCTATTGTGCTGAAGCCGCGTACAAGGTCAACCTGGTTTTTCATCAGGGCGATCAGGGGCGAAACAATGATTGCACACCCTTCGCTCATTAATGCTGGTAGCTGGTAACAAAGGCTTTTACCTCCGCCCGTAGGCATGATTACGAATGTATCTTCACCCTTTAAAACATTTTGTATTATCTCTTCCTGTGGATATTTAAAAGTATCGAACCCGAAGTACTTCTGTAAAGAGGCTTTAAGATCGGTTTCATTTCCGGTTGTCGATTTGATTTTGGGTGTTGATTTTACGGAAGTAGTCCTGGATTTTGTTTTAGTTGTCATCATTTTCTTTTCCTGCTCACTATAGTTAAAAGGGGAACGAAGTTAGTTTAAAAGGGGCGCAATTCAAATATGAGCTTGTTAACAAACATATATAACTTAATGGCAGTAATAATATTGTTTCATCCTAAATGCACAAGGGTTTCCATCATTTTTCTATCATAAAGCCGGACATCTTTTTTTGCTGCCTGAATAATTAACCCTGTTTTATGGCAATCGCCTTCTTTTATACTTACTTTGCATACCTTTTTCAATGCAATTAGAGGAAATAATACATATTGGTAAACGTACCATCAACCTTGAAGCAGAAGCTATTAGGGGTATGGATACTGCAATAAACGAAGCTTTCGCGATGTCAATCCAGCAATTAGTTGAACTAAAAGGAAGGCTGGTGGTAAGCGGAATTGGAAAGAGCGCCATAGTTGCCCAGAAGATCGTTGCCACCTTAAACAGTACCGGAACTCCCTCTCTCTTCATGCATGCAGCTGATGCAATCCACGGTGATCTTGGGATGATTCAACAAGGTGATGTCGTAATGCTTATTAGCAAAAGCGGCGATAGTCCGGAGATAAAAGTACTTGTTCCATTAATTAAGAATTTCGGCAATACATTAATTGGTATGGTGGGGCAACTCAATTCCTTCCTGGCCACACAAGCAGACATTATTTTAAACACAACAGTTTTGCAGGAGGCCTGCCCTAACAACCTCGCACCAACGAGCAGCACTACAGCACAAATGGTAATGGGCGATGCCCTGGCCATTTGCCTGATGGAAACAAAGGGTTTTGGATCAAATGATTTTGCTAAATTTCACCCCGGTGGTACGTTAGGGAAAAAACTTTACCTGAGGGTCGGGGATCTTTCAAGTCAAAATTTGAAACCCGGGGTAAAATCCATGAGTACATTAAAAGAAGTGATCATCGAGATCACCAACAAACGGCTGGGCGTAACCGCAGTTTTGAATGATAAAAAAAAGCTTGAAGGTATTATAACCGATGGTGATCTTCGTCGCATGCTGGAAAAGGACAGCCCGCTGAACGATATTCGGGCAAAAGATATTATGAGTATAAATCCGAGGACAATTACTGAGGAGGCACTCGCCATAGATGCGTTGGATATTATGCGGAAGAATAATATCAGCCAACTGATCGTTTTATCAAAGGAAAACGCTTACATGGGGATTATCCATCTCCACGATATTGTGCGGGAAGGTATTATCTGATTTAAAATTAATCATGAAAAAGAATAATTACGTTGCTATCATGGCAGGTGGTATTGGCAGCAGATTTTGGCCAATGAGTAGAGCTGCATATCCAAAACAATTCCTCGATATACTTAATACAGGAAGAACTTTGATCCAGGCTACTTACGACCGGTTTGCACATTTCATCCCAAAGGAAAATATTTATGTAGTAACAACTCAACAGTATGGAGATATAGTTGCAAAACAGCTTCCCGGTCTTGACCCGGCAAATATTATCTGTGAACCGTCAAGGAAAAATACCGCGCCTTGTATCGCCTATATTTCTTTTAAGCTCCAGGAATTAAATCCCAAAAGCAACCTGATTTGTGCACCGGCTGATCATATCGTTTTGGATAATACCTCGTTTATAAAAGTATGCCTCGAAGCACTTGATTTTACTGCAAAACACAAGGCTTTACTCACACTTGGTATGAAACCGTTTTATCCGAATACGGGCTATGGATATATTCAACATGAGGAACAATCTGTAGCTGATAATATTTATAAGGTTAAAACCTTTACGGAAAAACCGGATCTCGAACTGGCAAAGACATTTTTGGCAAGCGGAGATTTTCTTTGGAACGCGGGAATTTTTGTGTGGCAGACAAAAAATATTATTGATTCTTTTGAGAAAAATCTCCCGGAAATTTTTGAACTCTTTGAATCGGAAAAGGAAAAATTGAATACAACGTCCGAGTATGCAACTATTGAACGGATATACCCGCAATGCGTAAACATCTCTATCGATTTTGGTATCCTGGAAAAAGCAGATAATGTTTATGTAATTCCTTCATCTTTTGGATGGAGCGATCTTGGCACATGGGGAAGTGCTTACGAAAATATTGAAAAAGATTACTGGGGAAATGCTGTCTCCGGGGATAATGTGATCGTAATAGATGCAGTAAAAAATATGATTTACGCCGATAAACACAAACTTGTTCTATTGCAGGGCCTGGATGATTTTATTGTAGTCGATACAAAAGATGCATTACTGATTTGTAAAAAAGATAAGGAACAGGAAATAAAAGAATATCTCGCAGAAGTGAAACGCAATTCAGGCGAAAAGTTTTTGTGAGTCTAATAGCGTTTAAAACGTTCAAGATGTTCAAGAAGTTCAAGAGGTTCTATACCTGGCTCCTTATGTTTCTTCCCCATGAATAATTAACCATTATACCCTTGACTGATCCTTATATCAAAAGCAAATTGCCTTCCACCGGGCAAACGATTTTTACAACAATGAGTGCACTTGCGACTGAACTCGGTGCAATAAATCTTGGACAGGGATTTCCCGATTACAACATGGATGAGGATTTGGTAAGTCTCGTGAGTGAGGCTATGAAACAGGGCAAAAACCAATACGTTCACATGAACGGGCTTCCATCTTTACGAAATGCACTTACGCATAAAGTTTCTGATTTGTACAAATTAACAATCGACGCGGATAAGCATATAACGGTTACGCCTGGAGGCACTTATGCTATTTATACCGCACTCACCGCGTGCCTCAGGCCCGGGGATGAAGTGATCGTGTTTGAACCTGCATATGATAGCTATATTCCCAATATTGAGATTAATGGCGCTGTGCCAATCCTGGTACAATTACAGCATCCTGATTATTCGATCGACTGGAATGAAGTGAAAAGCAAAATAACAGGTAAGACAAGAATGATTATGTTGAACTCACCGCATAATCCTACAGGAAGTGTTTTAGGCAAAGAAGATATTGATGCCCTCAAAAATATTGTGCGCAACACCGGTATCATAATTCTTAGTGATGAAGTTTATGAGCACCTGATTTTCGAAAATAAACAACATGAAAGCATGCTCCGGCATCCCGAATTATTTGAGAGGAGCTTTGTATGTTTTTCATTTGGCAAAGTATATCACTGCACGGGTTGGAAACTTGGATATTGCATAGCCCCTGAAATGTTTACAACAGAATTTAGGAAAGTGCATCAATTTAATTGCTTCAGCTGTAATTCTCCTATGCAATATGGTTTAGCTGAATATCTTGAAAACAATAAAAGCTACATGGAGCTTGGAAGTTTTCTGCAGGCAAAACGAGACAAATTCATGGACATGATGTCCGGCACAAATTTTATCCCACTACCTTCCTTCGGGAGTTATTTTCAGTTGTATAGTTATGCCGGAATAAGCGATGAGGCCGAAAAAGATTTCGCCATACGCCTGGCAAAAGCAGCGGGTGTGGCAACGATTCCCGTTTCTGCATTTTATAAAAATGGTAAGGAAAACCAGGTATTAAGATTTTGTTTCGCAAAGAAAGACGAAACGCTTGAACGTGCTGCGGAGAGGTTGGTTAAGTTCGTTTAAAACGTTCAAGAGGTTCAAGAGGTTTAACCTCTTGAACCTCTTAAACTTCTTAAACTTCTTAAATGAAATTATTTCTTCGGCAGAAGCACTGCATCAACAACATGAGTTACACCATTACTTGATACCACATCTGCAATTGTTACAGTTGCACCATTGATCATCACCTTACCATCTTTCACTGAAACTTTTAAATCTCCACCTTGAACAGTTTTCAAAACCTGTCCATCTTTTAGATCTGCTGCTTTCATAGCACCTGAAACCACGTGATATGTCAAAACACCTGTAAGATCTTTTTTCATTTCAGGCTTTAATAGATTATCAACAGTTCCAGCCGGAAGTTTATTGAAAGCATCGTTTGTTGGAGCAAAAACCGTAAACGGACCAGCACCCTTAAGTGTTTCAACAAGACCTGCTGCTTTTACAGCTGCTACAAGAGTAGTATGATCTGAAGAACCGGCGGCATTATCTACAATATCTTTTGAGGCTACCATCATAGCTCCACCAACCATTACACCCTCTTCTTTCATCTTAGTATCGTCCATTTTCATATTATCTTCAGCCATCTTTGCAGAATCTGAATTGATTGTAGTTTCTGTCTTAGTGCTGCTATCGCCGCAAGACATAAATGTGCCTGCTAATACAATAGCACACAGGAAGGGAAAAAGTTTCTTTTGCATAAAAATAGTTTTTGATTATTTGGTTAAGGATTACATAAACGAAATTCAGGAGACTTTGGATTTAAGGCAGCAAGCGATAATTGACAATTGAGTATTGGCAAGTGATCGTTGACAATTGACCGGGAAAAGGAATTCCCGTAATATTAAATATAAACTACAACTACAAACCAAAACCCCAAACCACAGATAAAAAACTATAGACCAGCTTAGTTCAGCTTTGCAATAGCATCTATCTTTGCTGCGAGCTTATGATCTTTTTCTGTAACAATATCTCCTGCATCATGGCTCGATAACCATATATCAACAATATTATACACATTTGTCCATAGCGGATGATGATCCATCTTTTCGGCTGCCAGTGCAACACGACTCATGAAACCAAAAGCTTCGGAAAAAGTTTTGAAGGTGAATTTCTGATGAAGCTGATTGTTTTTTTCGATCCACATAATTAATAATTTAATTGAAATATAAATTAGCTCTGAAGCCTTAGTATTAAAATATCAGGTGTTGTTTATTCCTGATCTGATCATTTGTCATTTCCACAACCAATTGAACAGAGGGTAAATTCCTTAAAGAATTCATAAGTGTGTTTAATTCTTTATCAGGCATTACTTCATCCTTGATCATCCAAAGAAAGTCGAGGTGTTTAAATTCAGGGAGAAGGTATTCACCGTCAAAATGGTTGTGATAAAGATAATGCCGAATGGTTCCGGACTTATCGCCATACTCATAAATGGAAAAAAAATAAGTCCTGGTTTTTTTTGTAAGCTGGATCTCAATATCATGATTAACCCTGAAATCAAAACCAAGTAATTGGTTTAAGTGCCAGCAAAACTGGTATGGCTTAATCGGAGCTACGATTCCCAACAGTCTTGAATCTGCGAAAAACTCTTCTGCAAGTGCGGCATTGTCTATACGCAGTTTCATTTTAATAAAAAATTTTTGATCAGCCAGGTCAAAAGCAACAAACCAATGATGAAATCCAAATGATAAATTACTTATTTAAAACGTTATATCAAACACAAGGTCTTCGTTACCCCGCTTTACTTTAAGTTTTGCAGAATCGCCTTTTTTGAATTTACTAAGGACTCCCATATAAGCTGTGACGTCACTAAATTTGTATTCGCCTAATTCGATCACAACATCTCCGGCCTTCAAGCCAATCTTTTGCGCGAGCTTTCCTTCACTTATACCATCTACCCTCACCCCGTTTCCACTGAATGAATAATCGGGCATAATTCCCAGGCTCACG
>JBKJPO010000021.1:0-4139 GCA_046595095.1 Chitinophagaceae bacterium | reverse complement strand
AATTCATTCGCCTCCGCTAAAATCTTGTTTGAAAGTATTGCAACCAGGAAAGTTTTAACAAAGATAATGAATGTTTCCATATATAGAAACTATTTTTGAAAGATTTAAAAGTCTGTTTTGAAGGTTACGCACAACGTTTTGCATTGGCGAAGGGCTAGGATTTGTTGTTGGTCATGCCCGGTGCTGATGTTAAATTGGAAATAAAAATATTGAGTTGAATTGAAAGTTACATAAAAAACGGTCACGCCCAAAACCAAAGCTGATATTGAATTACAGCCGACGTTACAATGTCCAGCCCTGACTTTTGCCAATGCATTGTTGTGCGTTCAAGCTTAACAATTGCACTTATTTTACAAATCCCATCTTCTTCAAAATCTGTTGATGCGCAGGACTTTCAAAATACTTTTTATCATACAAAATAGGGATGTTAAAAAGATAAGCACCAGGAGATCTATCTGCAATAGCTTTTTCTTCCCACTCATTTGCTTTTTGGTAATCCCCTTTTACGCAATATATAAAAGCCATGTTCGCAGGGTCTTCTACTTTGTTTGTTGAGGCATATTTAAAAAAACGGTTTATCACTGCATCTGCTTTCGCTTTTTGATTACATCTTGTATAAATGAATGCCAGCGTTACCTGTAATAATTCAGAACCCCACCCGTCTTTAAATAATTTCTCCGCCTTTGCTGCATTCGCTAATGCTTTGTCATATTGGTTTAAAAAAATATAGGAATAAGCTTGTTTAATATATCCCCAAACCCAGGCAGGATGCAGGTCAATTGCTTTCTGAAATGCATCCGCACTTTTTTGAAAGTTGCCGGCAATTTGATTCGTCCACCCCAGGTTGTGTAAACTGGAAATAGATACAGGGTCTAGTTCAGCCGCTTTATCAGCAAGAGGAAGTGCTTCTTTGTACCTGCCTATATCAGCTAGCGTGGCGGAGTATCTTATGTATATGGTTGCATTACCCGGATCGAGTTCCAATGCCTTTTTATACGATTCCACTGCCCCCTGCCAATCCCAATCGTAATAAAATTTTAAAGCACCTTCGGAAGTATATATCTCTGCGAGGGTTGGGTCAAGCGCCTTAGCCGCTTCTATGGCAGTTCGTGCTTCGTTGATGATTTCATTTTGAGAGGCTGTTGAAAAAAGACTCTGTACAATTTTTTCGTTAGCAATAGCGGCATACGCTGCTGCATATTTCGGGTCAATGCGAATGGCTTCCCTGAAATGACCCAAGGCGTTTTCTGATTCTTCAGGTGTAGAGCCATAACTTAAATGTCTTCCTTTCAGGTATTCCGCATAAGCCTGTGGGTTTGCCGTTTTATTTTGGCGTAACCCCGTTGGTTTATCTACCAGTGTAATATTCAACGGTTTGATTAATGAAGCAACAATGGAATCTTCCACCTGCGAAATATCGTTACTCCTCATATTATATTTTGCGCCCCATACCTGGTTTTGATTAACTGCATCAACCAACTGACAGCTTAAATAATAGGCATCACCATTTTGCTGTAACTGTCCCGTCAGTATCAAATCTGCATTAAGCAATTTTCTCAAGCCGCTAATGCTTCGGGATGTGTCGGGTAGTTTGAATGTAGCCGAACGGGCAAAAACTTTTACATCAGGGAAAGCCGAAAGGCGATTGATGAGGTTTTCGGGCACGCCATCAGATAAATAAAAAAGGGAAGAATCTTTTTGCAGGTTTTCAAATGGAAGAATGGCAAGCGATAGTGGAGAAGCCTGTGCAGATTTGGTAAACAAGAAATTTTTTGCAAGCAAAAATGCTGCTATTAAAACGATAGCTGCTCCTGCAAAGAGTGCAATGCGTTTGGGATTATTCCGATTTATTTTTTTCAGCTTTCCGTGCATGTCGCTCCTCTTAGGCACAACAAGCCCGGGGTTAGAAATGGCAAATACTTCAATGGCCTCTCCTACATTTTTGAGGTCAAAAAAGCCTAATGAAACAGTTTGGAATTCAGTGTGATTTTTAATTTGGTCACGGACAGTTTTTGAAATGAGAATGCATGAGCCTATGCCAAGAGTTTCAATTCTTGAAGCGATATTTACCCCATCGCCATACACATCTTCATTTTCAAAAACCACTTCACCAAGGTGTATTCCTATTTTCAACTGGAAATTTTTAGCGGTATTGCAGGCTTCCTGGATTTTGATTGCTGCATTTACCGCATCAGAAGCGGTATTGAAACTCGACATTACTCCATCGCCCAATTCTTTTATCCATCGCCCATTAAATTGTTCAATGATGGGTTTTTGAATCTCCCTGTTTGTACTGAGCAATTCAAATGCTTTTTTTTCATCATTACCCATTAAAGCAGTATAGCCAACAATATCGGTGAACATGATGGCAGCGAGTTGGCGGGATTGAGACATGGAGTTTGGTTAATCTTTATAGTGTCTAAGCTTTTTTGTGAATATACAGGAAATAGAATATGACGCCTAACAAATAAGGCTTGTCGAAATACGGGTATTCTGTGATCCGTCAAGTTTGGCAATCGCTGTTAGGTTTTTATTTTGTTGTTGAAGTTATAACTAAAGCTCAATGTTATTCGTCAGGCTGGATATGCAGATGCACAATGAACAAGAAGATGAAACATGGTTTCCTTCAGCCCGTATTTTGCCAAACCTCTTCCTATGTTGTGCGTTCCTGCTTCTTACCTTATAAGTTGTCAGGTTTGGTCTCTAACTCCTGAATAACCCGTACTTTTCAAGATCTTTCTATCTACAAAATCACGTTGCGGTAATAAAGAACAACCGTTGAAGAAAATCCAACAGAACAGCAATATTGAACTTATTTTGCTTCGAGTAGACACAGTTTAGAAGTTACTATGATGAGGTTTTGCATCGGTTGCATGCAACGTCAGGGTGTAAGCTCCCCCGAAGTTCGCCCGATCTGCGGCTATCATAAAGACTGTGACCGACGGAACAATTGCGCTCCAACGTTCAAGTATTTGCGGTATTGTGTTTACTTAATTATTGTCAAACGAAAAATGCCTTTATTCTTTCTGTTTCAATTTGATTTTTACCATGCCATATATCTTTTCCATATTAAAAAATCCATCCCAGGCAAGGTCAAGGTTTCTTAGAGGTTTTTGTTCCTTTATTTGTTCTATCGTAAGGTTATTTTCGATGCCCTCCTTTATACGAGTTACTACTGTTACAAGCATATTCCTATAAGAGATAAGGTCCTTTTTGTAGGATATTGGGCCATGACCAGGAATAATTTTAGTTGAATCATTTGTATACTTAATAAGCATTTCTATTGCTTCAATCATTCCATAAATATTGCCGCCATTGTTATCATCAATATATGGAAACCCATACCGAACAAAAACATCCCCAGTGTGAATAATATTTGCATTCATAAATTCAATAAACGAATCTCCATCCGTATGTGCATTCTTTACATAAAAAACTTTAATTTTTTCGTTCGGTTCATTTAATGTGAGTGAATCGCTAAACGTTATGAAGGGCAATGCTTCAAATGGAAAAGGTTTCTGTACGAGGTTGCTTAAAGAAAGTACCTGTTTTTCTGCAAGTCTTTTGCGGATGTTGTCATGAGAAATAATAATAGCTCCCTCTTTTCCAAATACTTTATTCCCGTCTGAGTGATCATAATGAAAGTGGGTATTCAAAACATATTTAACAGGCTTATTGCTGATGCTTGCTAATAATTTTTTCACTTTTGGCATAAGTTCAATCCATTGATCATCCACTAAAACAAGCCCGTCAGGATTTTCATAAACAGCAATGTTCCCCGCTTCGCCATCGCTTAAAATTGCATATACATGACTGGAGAGTTTAACAAGTGTATTCTTAATATTTACAATGGTTTTCCTTTTTTCATCTATTTCATTTTTTTCCTGGGCAAATGATTGTTGCCCGGTCGAAAAAACAGATAGTATAATTAATAAAATTGTACCAGGGAAGCTACGGCAATTGTAGGTTTTATTTTTTTGCATAAAATTGATTTTGGGTCATCATTAAATCCATATTCAATAATAATGGTTGTCCGTCACAAATATAATTCGGTTGTTGGTGCAGCCACACACAAAACCTGGAAAGAACACCAACAACGGCATTCAATAAGCGATCTCATAACCAGGTGCGATTTATTG
>JBKJPO010000569.1:0-2824 GCA_046595095.1 Chitinophagaceae bacterium | reverse complement strand
CAACCCTTACCGCTTCACTTGAACCTTTAGCATCTTCAATTCTTATACAGGTTACTATATGCCCTTTACCTGAAGCTTTAGGAGCAAAAAATACATACCATCCGTCATTGATTCGTCTGCCCTTCAAAATTCTCTCCGGAGTGCCCGTTTTTCCGGCGACAGAAATTCCCAGTTTGCTCAATTTCGGCGCACTCTGTTTTAACATATAATCTTTTAACAAATTTGCGTATCGCTGATCCTTCGTGATTTGGATACCTGGCTTCACTGGGGAGACAATACCACCCACTGACAGCAGAAACCTGTTTTGCATCATCAATCCATTATTTGCAATACCTGAAGCAATACGTGCCACAGATGCTGGCGTGGCAACCAGCTCGCCCTGGCCCCAGGCCATACCCGAAACACCAATTGCGCGTGTCCGCCGGATATTATTTGGATTGTATCTTCTCAGGCTCATGAATTCAGTTTTCCGCCAATACTTCCGCCAGCTTTCCTGCTGTGCAACATTTAGAGAATCATTTTTATAATAATATCCCCCTACTCCATGAAGAAACATCCCCGCCTGCATGTAAAGCGTTACCATTTCCTCCTGGAGTTGTTCTTCATTTGCAAGACGGATAAAAAAGGAATTGTTTGATTTGACAATCGCCCGTTCAATATTAATATTACCAGGTTCATCGGGTTCAAAACCTTTCGTACGAATAAGCTCCCATGGTCGGATTAGAATAGTTTTTGTTTCAGCTGCATCGCCAAGTTTATTAAATGCAGCCAATGCGGTCATCAACTTTGCCGTTGAACCCGGCTGTGTAGCATGCGTAAATCCAATATCTGTATTTACATTCCAACCAGGCAAGCGATTGAGCTCCTGCTCAGAGAGTGTAAGCTTATCCCAATCTTTAACCGGGGGGAGCGGATAAGCTGCTGATGCAAGCACATCGCCCGTATTATCTTCCATTACTACTATGGATATCCGCTTTATCCGGGCACTATCATCCGACTGCAATGAACGTTGGATACTAGTTTGAAGAGCAGCATCGAGGGTAAGTTGCACATCCCGGTTCCTCTTCTTAAATTTTTCAACTTCATCTCTATTTATCCCTGCCAGTAACAGACTGACAATAGCGCTGTAATCCCTTTTACTCACGGTCATTTCTGTTGAGGTTTCTGCTAAGAACCGGGCTTCTTTATAACGGTGGGCGACAACCTGGAAACTTGTAGCAGGTGCAGGAAATCCCCGTAATTCAGCAGCATGCTCATATTCTGCAAAATATCCATTCGATGACCCGTTAAACACACCTGTATTAGCATCACCCGTCCAGAAAAACATCTGGTCTCCAAATGGGTAATACCTGTCGAGCCGCTTATACGCAAAAGAGGCCAGGTCGGATGCGGGAATACCAAGTGCGATGAGAGAGTCGGTTTCTTTTTTTATCAGACCCTGATGACTTGTAGCCAGCAGCTTTCCTTTTCTATCCAATAAATTTCCTGCCTGCAGCCGATTCATGAGGATATTAATTCTTGGATTGTAACTGAACATTCTTGCTCCACTTCGATCCGCAACAAGCGCAGGCTCTACAACCCATTTTTCACTCTTAAAAATATATCTTGAAACATTGACAGATAATAATAAAATGCCCGTACATGCCGCAACCAGGGCCGGAAACAAATTCTTATCCTGGCGGCTAATGATATATTTCATCTGTGTCTGCGAACCCTTTAAATGCGAAGCTGATAAAAGAAATCCGGCAGCAATCAAATTGCAAAGCAATGATGATCCTCCATAACTAATGAATGGCAATGCAACCCCCGAAAGAGGAAGTGCACCAGTTGATCCACCGGCAATCAGTAGGAATTGCACAAATGTTCCAACGCCAATTCCCGAACACAAGTAAAACAAGAAGGGAGCACCGGTTTGCCTTCCAATAATTATTGACCTGTGGAAGTAAATCAAAAACAATATGAAAATGCAAATAATGCCGGCCCATCCAAACTCTTCGCCGATTGCGGGAAGGATCATATCTGTATGTGCTTCGGGAATTGTTTTTCCAAAGCCCTCACCCACGCCCTGCCCTGTTACACCACCAGCAGACATTGCCCAAATACCGTTAGCAACATGATCGCCACCAAAAACTTCGTTATCCCAGGCATTTTGCCATATTGCTTTGCGATCAACCAGCCTTTTAACCGGCCCGGGAAACATGGAGTCCAATACTGATACCTGGTCGAGCAATAGAAAACCACTTACAATCACGAGCGCCATAATCGCCGATTCACTAAGACGTTTTTTCCTGATGAACATGTAGAGCAATAGCATTCCAATTGTAACAGCTGTACCTATAAGAATGCTACCCGATATCCAAATCGACAAGACATATAACACCACCGAAGCCGCCATTGGCATAAAATCTCCACGTGAAAAAGAAAAGAGGATGATAAATGTGAAGCAACATACCACCGCGGGTCCGAGGTCTCCAAGCAAAAGAAAAAGCAGTATCGTTGTCACTATCGCAAATAATGCAACGAAGGAAAATGAAAATCTTTTGCGCCATGTAGAATATTCTGAAATAAATTTTTCATTCATGGCAAAAAATCCGGCAAGAAATATAATAACTAAAAATTTAACGATCTCGCTTGGTTGCAGTCCAAGCAGGTTTACTTTAACTCCGCTTCCTTCTGGCCCGGTACCGAAAATGATAGTAAGAATCAATAAGCCGATAGCTGCAATCGCCCATGGCCAACCATTTGCTGCTCCTGGAACTTTACGAAAGACAATAAGCCTGAACAACCAACTATCTGCAGTAAACTTTCGCAGATCGAACAACAT
>JBKJPO010000451.1:0-4865 GCA_046595095.1 Chitinophagaceae bacterium | reverse complement strand
AGTTGGCAGTGGCAGTGGGCAGGACGCGCTACTACTGCTACTGCCACTGCCAACTGCCACTGCCCACTGCCCACTGCTACTGCTACTGCCTACTGCCCACTGCCACTGCCTACTCCTCACTCCACCCTCCTTCTCTCTTCCTCCGCGCCGGTCAAATTCCGCCTGGCTTTTAATTTTTCATTACCAAAGCTGTTGGAAAAAGTAAGAGAAAAAGTACGTTGTTGAAATTGCAAAGCACCATCATTGTACTGATTTTGCTGAAAATCATCATAAAACCGGAAGCGTTGAGTATTGAAGATATCTGTAACATTGAATCTCAGTGAACTATTCTTCCCTTTAAATTTTTTCTGTATCCCTGTATTCAGAGCACCGAATGATCTGCTAATGCTTCGCCCTGCCAGGCTAGGAGATTGGTAAAATCCGGTAATTTCCATTGAGAGGTTTTTGTTAAGCTTAAAGCTTTGGGTTGTATTAAACCTTCCATTGTATTGCTGAGCCTTAATGAGCTTATCATTTACATTTGCTTCTACTTGCTGCCAGGTGCCAATCAGGTTATTTTGCATTGTCCACCACGCGGTAATCGTAAAGGGTAGCGATAAAGACGATGAAATTGTATTCACACTCTTGAGATTTTCCCCGGTGATCACTTGCTTATTGGTTGTACTATCTATTTTGGATTGAAACCGGCTTATAGCATCTTTAACATGGCTATAGGTCAATGAAAAAATGTATCGCTTCAAAGTATAATCAACTTTTATACTGTTTGAGAATGCAGGTTGAAGTGCAGGATTTCCCTGGATAAATGTACTTGGATCAAACAGGTAAACAAAGGGCGCCAATTGGTTGAAAGTAGGCCGGGTGATACGGTAACTGTAAGCAAAATTCACAGTGTTATTATCATTAATCCTTCGTGAAATAAAGAATGATGGAAACAATCTTCCGTACTTTCTATCAACGATATTTTTTTTGGTTTCTGTTCCGAGATTCGAGTTTGTATACTCAAACCTGGTTCCCAGTTTCATTGTAGTTTTCATGTCTATCTGTAAGCTTATTGCAGTATATGCGGCGGTAATATCTTCTTTCAGGTTGTATTTTGCAGACCTGCCCGGATCAATAATCCAGGCATTGTTCATGAAATTTTCGATGCTTACATCATTTACAAATTTCGCTAATGATGCTTTTATGCCAAACTCAAGATCAGTATTTTTGCCGGGCTTAAAAGCATAATCGGCACTTCCTACCCATACCGCTATTGGTGTATTTTTCCGGCTTCTTGCTTTATCATCGTAAAGAAAAGTTCCAGAACCTTTAAAATAAGAATTGATGTATTCATTGGGATTTGAATTGGCATAGTTTAAATAGTCGAGATTTAGCGTAAGCTTTTCACCGGCTTTAACATTATGCTGAATACTTACAGCTATGCTTTGATGATTCCATTGGTTTACTTCAGTATTAGCAATACTGAGACTTGTATCAAGTACATTGTTTATGAGGATCTTCCCATCAGTGTGTGCATCCATTGCCCACCTGTTGCTATAGAAAGAAATCATAGATCCAAAAACTGTTTTTTTATTGAGCTGGTAGTCCATTCCCAATCTTCCGTTATGATCTGTCACTGTTGGATCTCTCTCGCTACGTGTACTCGTTTCGGTTACTTTACCCAATACAGTAATTCGTCTCGATAAGGCAAACACCTGGGATTGATGCTGTCTGGAAAAAGAATAATCGCTATAAAGATTGAGTTTATTTTTTCTATGATTGACATTGATATTTGCTCTTGACATTTCTCCACCTCCGAACCCCATGGTGACGGAATAATTCCCATTTGTACCCTGCTCCGGATTATTGATCATTACAATATTGATAAAACCTGCATTGCCTTCTGCATCAAAATTTGCCGGCGGGGTCGTGATCAATTCAATACGTTCAATATTTCCAGAACTCATCCCTGCAAGCATTTGCATCACTGCTTCGAGTGGCAGACGATTAATCTTTCCATTGATCATAATCACAACACCAGCTTTTCCATTCATCGCGATGTCATTACTCTGCCGGTTAACAATCACTCCGGGAGATCGTTCCAATATATCAAGAGCAGTGCTACCTGCAGACGTAATGCTGTTTTTTACATTAACGATCATACGATCAATCTTCTGTTCGAACAATGGCTTTTTTACAGACAGGTTGATTGCAGTCAACTGTTCTTCTTTCTCAGAAAGAGTCAATATACCAAGGTCTTTTTTCTCATTATTACCTAAAAGCATTATGGAACTGAAAACCTGTTTGAATCCTGTGAAACTGGCACTTACCATGTATTTCCCGGCAGGAACTTTTTCAAAAACATAGCTACCATCCTGCTGCGTTATTTTGCCTTTATACAATGAGGAATCTATAGCATTCAGAAGTAAAACATTGGCATTGCTAATCGTTTTACCGTCAATGTTTCTTATCTCGCCATGAATAATAGATTGCGATTCTACTTTTAGGCAGGAGATTAATAAAAGCGTTATGCAAGCAGCACGAACATACAGTGCCGGGATATCCTGATGATTATGTCTCATATGGCCGGATTATTAAATTTTAAGCATATTCAGCCAGCGCTTTGCAGCTGTCAGTTATGGGAATAGTTTAAAAATAATAAAAATCATTCGTTATGCTAAATAGTTGATCCTTTTTTATAAACTTGGGAAACTGTTTTGGCCTGGTAACTGCCGGTTGGTGATTTAGACCGGGGTTTGAAGTAAATTATTCAACTAAAAAAACTTTACATGAAAAAGAAACTCATTTCCAATTTTTCCCGGGTGGGCTTTTTTTTTACGATCGCTGCTTTTTGCAATCTTTCGTGTCTGGCCCAGGTGTTGACTCATCCACTGGATCCACTTGATGAAAGTGAGATCAGGGCTGCAGTCAACATAATACAGTCTTCGCCTTCATTTCCCAAATCCGCACTTTTCTCCACTGTTGTTTTAAATGAACCGCCCAAAGCCGAGGTACTCAGTTATAGTGGTGGGCAAACATTTAGACGTGAAGCCTTTCTCGTTGTGTTTGACCACGTAAATAATATTACTTATGAATCTGTTATTGATTTGAGGAAACGCAATATTCTTTCCTGGAAAATAATCCCGCATTCGCAACCTCTCGTATTCGTTGAAGAATATGAAACCGTCCCGGGAATTGTAAAAGCAGATCCACGCTGGCAGGCAGCTATGCGCAAACGTGGAATTTCTGATTTTGAAAAAATTCAGATCGACACCTGGGCGGCTGGACAAGTTGATGAAAAATATAAGGGCAGATTATTACGTGCCCTTTCTTACTATAAAGACACACAGGTCAATTTTTATGGAAGGCCGATCGAAGGGGTGGTTGTTCTTGTAAATATGAATACAAGAAAAGTTGTAGATGTTACAGATATCGGGGTGGTGCAACTGCCTCCATCATCACAGGAGTTTGATGAACGATCAATGGGAAAACTTCGGGATAAACCAGCAGCGCTTATCATCTCACAACCCGGTGGAGCAGGTTTTGTTATTAATGGAAACGAGGTTCGCTGGCAAAAATGGCGTTTCCGTTATACAATGCATCCGCGGGAAGGCCTCGTACTCCATACTATTGGTTATGAAGATAAAGGAATGGTAAGGCCCATCCTTTACCGGGCAGCTTTGTCAGAAATGGTAGTTCCGTATGGTGATCCCGGAATCAACTGGAGATGGCGCAGTGCTTTTGATGTTGGAGAGTACAGCGTTGGCAGGTTGGCAAGTCCGCTTGAAGCAAACGCAGACGCCCCGGAAAATGCATTGATGATTAACGCTACATTTGCTGATGATAACGGCAAACCTTACACGCTGGAGCGTGCTGTTGCTATTTATGAACGTGATGCAGGAATACTCTGGAAACACTTTGATAGTTATTCAGGTAAAAATGAAACCCGGCGTGCACGCGAACTCGTCATGTTTTTTGTAGCAACCATCGGCAATTATGATTATGCGCTAAACTATGTCTTTAAACAGGATGGGTCAATGGAAGTGGATCTTGCACTAAGTGGAATAATGTTGCCAAAAGGAGTTAAAGAAAAGCGTACAGATGAGAAACAGGGTATGACGGAAATGGATGAAATGGCCGGGCATCTTGTTGCACCAAATATCTTTGCTCCAAATCACCAGCACTTTTTTAATTTCCGTCTCGATTTTGATGTTGATGGTATAAATAATTCAGTTGTGGAAATGAATACCAGTGCAATTTCCAAAGGCTACAAAAATCCATTTATGAATGGTTTCATTATGCGCGAAACCAGGCTGAATACAGAATCTGAAGCTGCACGAATCATGGACATGCAATCAGCCCGAACATGGAGTATTACCAACCCGGGAGTTAAAAATTCTCTAGGCAACAATACTGGCTTTATTCTCGTTCCCGGTACAAATTCACTTCCATATATCAACCGAGAAGCATCGGTAAGAAAACGTGCAGGTTTTATTAATAATCATTTCTGGGCAACCAAATACAATCCACTGGAATTGAGTGCTGCAGGGGTATATCCTAACCAAAGCAGAGGTGGAGATGGCCTGCCCATGTTTGTCTCAAATAACGAAAAGCTAGTGAACACCGACGTTGTAATTTGGTATACATTAGGCGTTACTCATATTCCCCGACCTGAAGAATGGCCGGTGATGCCCGTAACTCATGTTGGTTTCAAAATGATACCCGGTGGTTTTTTTAATGCAAATCCCGCTCTTGATGTGCCGAAATAAAGTTAAAAGTTTAAGGCGTTCAAGAGGTTCAAGAAGTTCAAGAGGTTTCAACCGAGCTAGCACTTCTTGAACTTCTTGAACCTCTCGAACCTCTTGAACCTCTTGAACCTCTTGAAC
>JBKJPO010000383.1:0-7583 GCA_046595095.1 Chitinophagaceae bacterium | reverse complement strand
CAATAAATGTCATAACCGCCCCCCAGAAAACCATAAATAGACCTAGGCGACCTGAGTTAATTAAAGAAGAGACATCTGATGGAAAAAGATAGCTATACTTTAGTGGCCAGAAATATGAGAAGTAGAATTCAGGCTCGTTTAATTTTTTAAGAAACATGGGTATGAGAAAAGCAAAACCCAATTGGAAGAACATCACGGAAAATGTGCGGATAACATGGTACCGGCTGTGGCGATTCTTGCCAATAAAGCGTATACCCATTGTAAGTACAGCCACTGTATAAAATGCGCCATACATGAACCATTGATTGGCGGGTTGATTGGCGAGTGCCTGGCTAAGCGGATCAAATATTCTTATGAGGCCCTCAAACATCCAGGGATACCAATAAATAATGATATAAAAGCCGGTGAGTATAAAAGCGAGTATCCATGCGATTGTTCCTTTATTGGTCATGCTTTTGAACATGATACCATTATTGCGTACCCCTGCTATTCCTTTGTAATACGGCAATGCATAAGCGACTGCACCTATCGTAAACATTCCAACTATTATACTCATGAATAGTAGCGGATATTCTTTACCTGCACCAGCTATTGCTGATACCAGGGCGAGGATGGCGATAGCAACGGAAATACCGCCGACTTTCTGTGATATTGTTTGTTCTTTACTTTCTTCAGTAAGTGAAAGTGAAGGATTTATAGTGGGCAGGAGAGCCATAATTATTTTTTTGATAAAAAACGTTTACCAGTTAAAGAAAGAAAGCGATTTGTTTTTTTTGCTTTTAATATTTTTCCCCATCTGTTTATTATAAGCTGAGAGAATAGATTTTTCATGCTGATCATAAAACTCCGGATCAAAATTTAATTGATGAAGATTTATCATCACCTCATCTATGTTTTTTTTCTCCTTAAACCAATTATCGCATAAAGCATGACGAAGCCTGATGCCCAAAGCATTAAAGCCAATGATAGTTTCATCATCTTTTTTATAAACAGCACGAAAACAAATTCTGCCATTATCATGTTCCCAGTAAAATGAACTTTCATTTTCTTCCTCCTTGGGACTTACAGTTCCATAGGTTTGGTATTCTATATCAAAAAATTTGGCTGAGTTGAACCAGGGTCCTGGAGAGTACGCTGTTGAGTGCCCGCAAAGGATTTGTGCCAGGGTTTCACCGTGTATTCGGCCGGTGTACCAAACCTGTTCAATAGCTTTTCTTCCTTTCGGTGGCTTTCTATGTTGCACACAATCGCCAATGGCATAAATATCCGGTTTATTGGTTTCAAAGAACTCATTTACCAATACGCCTTTATCTGTTTCTATTTCCGTATTTTTCAAAATTGAAATATTCGGACTAACGCCAACGGTTATGCCTACAAACCCACATTCGATTTCTTCGCCATTATTGGTTATGACTGATTTTACTTTTCCATTAACATCGCCTTTTATTTCTTTCAGCTCTGATACGGTTCTTAGGTCTACATGATGTTCTTTTATATGGCGTGTTATCAACTCAGCCTCTTCATTTGGGAGCACATTGTTCCAATAAGATTTTTCACGGACTAAAAATGTTACCTCAATATTTCTTGACAATAGCATTTCTGCCATTTCAATACCAATCAATCCGCCACCCACGATCACTGCTCTTTTTATGCCTTTTGTATTTGCTTCCATCAGCTCGAGATCGGGTATACCATATAGACTTTGTACACCACCTAATTCAATGCCTGGAAAATCCGGCTTGTTTGAGACAGAACCTGTAGCAATTACCAGTTTGTCATATACTATTGAAGCTCCTGCTTGAAACAATAGGCTTTTTGCTTTAATGTCAATTGATATCACATGATCCTTCACCAGCTTTATCCGGTTCTTTTCCCAAAACCAATCTTCGTAAGGCTTAGTGTGCTCGTATTTCATGTGCCCCATGTAGATATACATCAATGCCGTGCGGGAATAAAAATGTGCCGTTTCTGAAGAGATCACAGTTATGTCGGCATCACTGTACTTCCTGATTTGCCTTGCACATGTGATTCCTGAAATACCATTTCCAATAATCATTATCTTTTGCGGCATCAGTTAATTTATTTCTGCTCATTAAGATTCCAATCATAATCAAGATAGTCAATCTTTGTACTTGAATTAATCTTTGTGGTACTGTATTTATTAATGAAGTCTACAAGCGAACCATTTTGTTTGAAATCTCCTTTATACCATGAAAAGTATTTTGAAAGTTGCGCTTTGCCGGTAGTGATTTTATTCTTTGAGTTATCATTTAAAAATTCTTTCCCTGCAGCATCTAACTGGGCATTCAATGCAGAGCCGGTATAGGCACTCTGTTGCAACTTTGGACAGGAAATTGAAGCACAAACCAACGCAAAGTGAATCCTTGCATCATCGTATTTCTTTCTTAAAATACCATGTTCAATATTATTCAGATCGTATTTTTTTCCACCGATATTGATAAACTTGATATCCCAGGGCGTATTGATCTTATAAATTTTACCGGCAATATCCTTAATGCTTTTTACAGGATATTTTTGCAGGATCAATGAAACGGTAAAAGCATTATAGGCATTTATCCAATAAGCTTTCTGATCATTTTCACTCCAGCCACTTTGCGGTGCATTATCGCTTAAGATTTTTAAATATGCATCCAGTGCGGCTTTATCTTTTTGAAAGCCTTTATAATTCACCATACCGGATGAATTAACATGTTTGTTGAGCAATCTATCCCATTGTTGATGCGGAGGTGCTTGCTGGGCGAAAGTGATTAGAGTAACAAGCAGATAGTTTATTATAAGAAATAATTTTTTCATGTTAATTTTTATCGGTAAGCGTTATTTAAAATTTATGATCCGCCTTTATCATTTCAGGATATTGCTTTTGAAAACGTCTTATGCGTGGAATACTTTCCATTCTAACATACGGTACATTTGGATTCAGGTTTACATAGTTTTGGTGATAATTTTCAGCAGGCCAAAACTTTATAAATGGAAGAACTTCTGCAGCAATTGGCTTTGAATGTATTTTTTGAATTTGCTCAATGTATTTTTCTACTTGTATCTTTTCCGCAGGACTCCGGTAAAAAATGATGGAACGGTATGATGCACCATGATCCGGTCCCTGCCCGTTCACCTGGGTTGGATTTTGGGAACCAAAATATACTTTAAGTAAAGTTGCATAGGAAATTACTGATGAATCATAAAATACCTGGATCGCTTCTGCATGCGATGTTGAATGCGCACTCACCTGCTCATAAGTAGGATTGGATTCTTTACCACCGGCATATCCCGAGACAACTTCTTTTACTCCTTTTACGCTTTCGAACACAGCTTCTACACACCAAAAACAACCGGAAGCAAAAATGGCCTGGCTATATTTTGATAAAGCTTTATTAGATTTCATATTCTCCTGGGTTTTTGCTTGCTGCCCACAGGACGCCAAAGCGAACATCATTAATAATAAAAAAAAAGGGGCGATTAAACTTTTCATGACGTTTTCCGGATTTTTATATAATTGAATAACAGTAACAAAATTAAATAATTCAGAATTGGCAGGAAGTCATAACGATGACAAATGCTCAGAAATTATATTTAGCATTAACGAACAAAAAAACAATAAAGATTGTATGATCTGGTAATGTATTGCCAAAATTGGCGAAGATTTACTATAAATTCACATGATAATTTAATCTATGTTTAGATCGTTTACTCTCCTGGCAGCAATAAGTACAATTGTTTTGGTTAGCAATCTTTGTTTTAATTATGAAGCCCCTGCTAACATTCGATTTAAAACTTCGCTAAAAAAAACCCCTGAAGCAAACTATAAAGAATATTGTGGAGGTTGTCATGGCGATAATATGAATGCCTTTGTTGACCGTAAATGGAAACATGGCAATACGGAGCAGGATCTTTTCAAAGCTATCAAAGTTGGCTATCCGGATGAGGGTATGCCTGGTTTTGACTCTGCCTTTACCGATGATGAAATCCGTGAGCTTTCTGATTTTATTATAACGGGGATTAAAAACGTTAAGCGTTACGATTTCACCGAAAAGGTTACTTCTAATATTTTCAAAACAAAATCAATAACCATCAGGTTGGATACTATTGCCACCGGATTGAAGTCGCCATGGGGGATGGCATTTTTACCGGGGGGAGATATGCTGGTAACAGATAAAAGTGGTAGTATGTACAGGATAAATAAAAACAAGGAAAAACTGCTTGTTGAAGGTTTGCCGGAAATTGTTGCCGAGGGCCAGGGTGGATTACTTGATGTGATTCTTCACCCGCAGTTTCAAAAGAACAATATCATATATATATCATATTCATTAGGCAAGAAAACTGACAATGTCGTTTTAACAACTACAGCTATTGCAGAAGCAAAACTGGAGGGAAATAAATTGACCGATGTCAAAAATATTTTTATTGCAGAACCTTATTCCAGAACAAAACATCACTATGGTTGTCGGATGGTGTTTGGCAGAGATGGATACTTATATTTTTCAGTAGGAGACAGGGGTAATGAAAAAGAGAATCCACAAAGTTTATACAATGATCCAGGAAAAGTACATCGCATAAAAGATGATGGAACTATTCCAGGCGATAATCCATTTATTGGCACACCGGGTGCAAAGACTTCGGTCTATTCTTATGGTCATCGAAATATACAAGGGGCTGTTATTCATCCAAAAACTGGTGCAATATGGACGCATGAACATGGACCTCGCGGTGGAGATGAAATCAATATTTCTGAAAAAGGAAAAAATTATGGATGGCCATTAGTGTCTTATGGCATTAATTACAATGGTACGATCCTCACTAACAAAACAACTATGGCAGGAATGGAACCTTCTATTCATTATTGGATACCATCTATTGCGCCTTCGGGAATGGCGTTTGTAAAAGGAAACCGGTATAAAGGGTGGGAAGGGAATTTATTGGTGGGATCGTTGCGTTTCAAGTATTTGAATCTTTGCCTGGTAAAAGGCAATAAGGTTGTGGGTGAAGAAATACTTTTTAAAAATATTGGCCGGGTACGTGATGTTAGAATGGCGCCGGATGGGTTTATTTATCTGACAGTTGAAAATCCGGGAATAGTTTATAAGCTGGTGCCTCTTAAATAGGAAAAGCGTACATCCATAACAGTAATGAAAATTTATTTATGAAAATACCTTTTCTTTTTGTGGTTACTGGTTCGTTTCTATGCTTGCAGGCAGCAGACTTCGGAAAAAGGAATTGGTCATCACATAGCTCTTGCCAGTGATGTTGACAATTTCGAAAATATAGAAATGCTTGAATTCATTAAGATACCGGGCAATGTAATGCTTTATTTAGATTTGCCTGTTGTGAACTAACTACACGGTTTTAATCCTGATATCGTAAATGAAATCCTGAACATCAATTACTTTAAAAAGTTTGCTGGCAGGATGCAGAGCATTCAATAAGTAATTAAATTCCTGTGGGAGTATTGCTGAAGGAAAACATAGCACAGCATCAGTACTGGCTTTTAATGCATCTGTCCCGAAATCTTTAGTAGAAGCAGGAGCGGGGGAATCACGCCAGTTACCTGGAAGTAATGGTATCGGATGATCAAGGAAATCATTGGGAATTTCTATTGCAGTAATACTCAGTAAACGGGGAATTTCTTCAATATTGTTATTTACGGTGTATTCTAAAACCGCGAGCGCTCTACTTTGAGAAGTGTAGATGCAAGGTGTTCCAATATGATTCCATCTTCCACCATGTAGCCTGGCACCTTCGCCATTTAACGCAGTAGCCCATTTTGTTATTCCGATCCTATAAACAATCATGATTTAAGAATAAATCCCGTACTCAATTCTTCCTATCAAATGCTTAATTTCTTCCCTGCCAAAACTATTATGTAAGAAGTCAAATGGGGACTTACCGCCAAGAGCCCGGTTTTCTCTGAAGATCCATCCGTTAAAACGATCCTGGTCTTCGAATACTTCATAGCCATAAGCGTAGATATCTGAGAGACCAAGGATCTTATCACTCACATCTTTACTAAAGGTTTCGTTTCCTTTTTTATTGATCAGGGTTGCCCTGGCTACATTTAAGACCTTAGATAATTGATCATAATCCAGTTTAGCCTTTTCCTTTAAATTTAAAAGTACTTTTTTGGAAATGCCTTCATCAATTAATTTCATCTTTTCGAAAGTAGTCATCCTGTAATTTGATTTGCCATCTTTACCATTTATGCTTACCAATTTATCGGCTGGGCGGGATATGCTGATTTTGTGAATTGGATCTACTCGTTCAATAAACTCTATTGCAGGATCCTCAACAATATTTTCAGCTAATGCTGGGATGACTTTTCGGTATTTTTCTGAAGGACTAACACTTTTGCCATCACTTTTATTTTTGCTCCCGGGTGTTTTTTTCAACTTACCCTTAGTAAGATTATCTCCTGGATTGGTAACTCTTTTATTTTGTAAGGTTTTACTATTTTTAGACATAGTATATATTTATACCAAATGTAGTAATTATTTATACTAATTTTCATTTTATTCCCCGCTTTTTATCCACACGGATGATTTTTATACCTTTTCTTCCAAAAAGGTTCGATGCAATTCACAACTCCAATATGATTATAATGATGTTGAAGATGCTCGTGCATAACAAACATTTTAGAAGACAGTTTTGCAAAAGAGCCTCATAAAAATTTCCAGGAAAAGATCGATTTCAATCTGACGTATTTCAGTACTCCTATTTTCTATTCTTATCACAAATCGGAGCAAGTATAATTATCATAATTTGGAAAAGCAGCAGGTTTTACACCACTAATATGGAGTTTTTTTCTTTCGATGATTCCTTTGTAACAAATGTAGGGACCAAGTTTAGAAAGAACACGAAAGAAATCTGATAAACATTTCGGAGTGTCCTGAATTTTGAATTATTTTTTTATCTTCCTCAATGTTTGTTGGAAATGTAAAATCTCTTTTTCTATCAACTGTTGCAATGCCCAAAACAATTGATTTCGGCAGATGATTTATCCATTCAAAACTATTGAACTGAACAAGACCAACTATATGAATGAAGTCTTCATCTGCAGATCCATCGAGCAAGTAAATAACAGGTTATTTTATGCTATCATTTGGATTATAGCCTTCCGGTAAGTAAATATTTAAAATTCGCTTTTCGTTTAATACTTTCGATTCGATCTCATAAATGTTTCCAAGAATTAAGGGCTTACTGTTTTCTTGTGATTCCATTTTGTTTGGTTGTCCCACCCATATTATTGTGAAAAAAAATAGCGTAAATAGGGTGGCTGTAACTTTCATTTATCCTAATATTGATTATTTTTTTGAATTCTTTCTTCAGTGCAATGCTGTTTTCATTGTATTCATGGCTTCTGGTAATGTGCTCTCGTTTTTGAAAAATTATTTTATATAGTTCAAAGTTTTTGCAAATTGTATTATCTCGTTTGCTATTAACTGCCAAACTTTTCTTTCAGCTTGCGCATAAGCAATCTAACAGCAGTGGTAGTATTTTCTGAAAAAGAATTAGCAAATATAATGTAGGCAATATATTTTTTACGATCTATGGACACTATACAAAAGTAAGTT
>JBKJPO010000363.1:0-5776 GCA_046595095.1 Chitinophagaceae bacterium | reverse complement strand
ATATTTCATAATTCATATTTCCAAATATTATACCCTTGTCCACATTTCCCTACAAAATGTGTGAAGAATTCAACAAAAACAATGTTTTATAGCAAGGAAAAGCGAGGCTAAAAGGCTATATTTGCAGGCGTTATAAAATATATGGAAACACTAGATAATCAACTACAAAATGAGAGCCCGGAGCGTGGGCGGATCCTCCCGGTAAATATCGAGGAACAAATGAAATCCGCTTACATCGATTACTCGATGAGCGTGATCGTGGGCAGGGCATTGCCTGATGTGAGAGATGGGCTGAAACCCGTACATCGCCGTGTACTTTTTGGGATGCATGAAATGGGAGTTACCCATAATAAAGCTTATAAAAAGTCTGCTCGTATTGTCGGTGATGTGCTTGGTAAATATCACCCTCATGGTGATAAATCGGTTTATGATACCATGGTTCGTATGGCACAGGATTGGAGCATGCGTTATACTTTGATCGATGGCCAGGGTAATTTCGGTAGCCAGGATGGTGATATGCCGGCAGCTATGCGTTATACAGAGGTAAGGCTGGAGCGTCTTGCAGAGAGCATGCTTGAGGATCTTGAAAAAGATACGGTCGACTTTCAACTCAATTATGACGATACAACCAAGGAACCAACGGTTCTGCCTACACGAATTCCGCAATTGCTGGTAAATGGTTCCAGCGGTATTGCAGTTGGTATGGCAACCAACATGTTGCCACATAATCTTTCAGAGGTTGTGGATGCCTGTATGGCTTACATCGAGGACAAAGAAATTTCGATCGATGAATTGATAAAGCATGTTAAAGCTCCTGACTTTCCAACAGGGGGGATTATTTTCGGTTACGAAGGAGTTAGAGCCGGAATGCATTTCGGTCGGGGCAGGGTAGTGCTGAGGGGTCGGGTTACAATCGAAACAAATAAAACTAATCGCGAAAAAATCATCATCACGGAAGTGCCTTACCAGGTAAACCGGGATATGTTAACCGAGAAAATTGGGCGTCTTGTAACCGATAAAGTGATTGAAGGTATTTCCGATGTAAATAATGAAAGCAATAATAAAGAAGGAACGAGAATTGTAATTGAATTAAAGAAAGACGTTGTAGCTCAAGTGGTAATCAACATGTTGTATAAATATACTGAGTTGCAAACTTCCTTTGGAATCAACAACGTTGCCTTAATAAAAGGCCGGCCAAAGGTTTTGAATGTCAAGGATCTTATCCGTGAATTCATAGAGTTCCGTCATGAAGTGGTTACGCGTAGAACTAGGTTTGAGTTGAAAAAAGCAGAGGAACGTGCCCATATTTTGGAAGGTTACCTGATTGCGCTTGATCATCTCGACGAAGTAATTACGTTAATCCGTAGTTCAAGCACACCCGACATGGCCAGGGAAGGATTGATCTCCACATTTGGGATGAGTGAGATCCAGGCAAAAGCGGTTCTGGAGCTTAGGTTACAGCGTTTAACCGGGATGGAAAGAGATAAGATTCGCGAGGAGCACGATGAGATTATGAAATTGATTGGTCGGTTAAAAGAAATTCTTGGCGATGAAAGTCTTCGATTCCAGATTATAAAAGATGAGTTACAGGAAGTAAAGAAAATGTTTGGTGATGCGCGTAAGACGGAAATCACATACCTGGATGATGAGATAGGCATTGAGGATCTGATTGAAGAAGAGGACGTGGTAGTTACGATCTCACACCTGGGCTATATAAAAAGAACTTCCGCTACGGAATACAGGCAGCAACGCAGGGGCGGGCGTGGCGCAAGAGGAAGTAGCACGCGCAATGAAGATTATATTGTGCACCTGTTTGTTGCTTCCACCCATCACACCTTATTGTTTTTTACAGAAAAAGGTCGGTGCTTCTGGTTAAAAGTTTATACTATCACCGATGGAGATAAGCAAAGTAAAGGAAGGGCGATTCAGAACCTGATCCAGATTCCTCCGGATGATAAAATTCGGGCGATCATCGATATTAAGAATTTACAGGATGAAGAATATGTTAATAATCACTACATCGTACTTTGTACCAGGCATGGCGTGATCAAGAAAACTAAAGTAGAAAATTTCTCTAGGCCAAGACAGAATGGTGTAATTGCAATTACTATTAATGAAGGTGATCAATTGATTGAAGCAAAGCTCACCGATGGTAAACAGGATCTTATGATGGCTGTTAAAAGCGGTCGTGCAATCCGTTTCCCCGAAACCAAAGTTCGACCTACAGGCCGCGGTGCTATTGGGGTTGGTGGAATTGAAGTGAATACGGAAACTGACGAAGTCGTTGGTATGATTTGTGTAAATAAAGAAGATACTACAAGAAATGTTCTTGTAGTAAGTGGTAAAGGATTTGGTAAACGCACGGCAGTTGAAGAATACAGGATCACCAACAGGGGTGGTAAGGGAGTTAAAACAATCAACGTTACTGAAAAGACTGGGCCGTTAATCGGAATCCTGGATGTCTCAGAAAATGAAGACCTGATGATTACTTGTAAATCAGGTGTAACTATTCGCACGGCAATCTCGACTATCAGGGAAGCAGGCCGGGCTACCCAGGGAGTAAAACTCATCAGGCTCGATGATGGAGATGAGATTGCAGCGATCACCCAACTGAATGAACATGAAGAAGAAGAAGTTGTAGACATTAGCGTTGAGGAAAATATAGCTGTGGAAATTGTCCCTGATCCGGAAGCTGAAGTTCTTCCTGGATACCCGGTTGACAAAGATGTGGAGCCAGGAACTCATTCAACTGGAGATTCAACTGATGACGAAGATAACACTGAGAATCAATAATTTTACTCATAAATAAGCTATATGAAAAGAATATTTTTAGCAGGTCTTATGTCGGTTTCTATTCTCTGCCTAAATGCACAGGATGCTAAGACAGTACGAAAGTCAATTGACAGTAAGGAATGGGACAAAGCAAAAACCCAGGTTGATGCATTTATTTCTAAGAGTCCCACTAATGCTGAAGCCCACTATCTCAAGGCCAAAGTTTATGGTGCTATGGCGGCTTCTGATCAGTTTAGAAGCCAGGTACCGGAAGGCAGGATGGCTGCCTTTGAATCATTCAAAAAATCTCTTGAATTAGGCGGGACAGATAAAGAATTTATCCTGATGCAAGCCAAAGAGGCGCAGACATTTTACAAACCGCTTTTCGATTTGTACACAGGATACTTTGATGAAGGCGCCAAGTATTTCTCCACCGGTGCAGAGAAAACAAGCAAAGCGGATTTCGAAATGGCGATGAACAGTTTTAAAAATGCGAACATGGTTGGCAAATATATTCATTCTAACAAATGGGCATTAAGTGAGATTGACACTTCACTTGTTTTAAATATTGCCAAGGCTGCTTTGAATGCAGAAAAAAAGGATGAAGCAGTTATCTACTTGAAAATACTTGCAGACAACCGGATTAAAGGAACCCAGGATGGAAACCAGGGGTATGAGATGCCATACCAATGGCTTACATATCATTTCAAAGAAAAAGGTGATGAAGCAGAAATGCTAAAGTATGCAAAACTAGGCCAGGAATTTTTTCCCAAAGATGATTATTATGATGCTGTAATGTTAGAATATTATCGCAAAAAAGGGGATAAAGCCGTGTTGTTTCAAAAGTATGCTGATGCTGCAAAACGTTTCCCGGATAGCCTTTCATATCATTTTAATTATGCCAACGATGCCTTTAATTATGTTTACAATAGTGATGAAGGGGTTGTAATTAAGAACAAACCAGAATTGCTGAAAACCATTAATGATGAACTCGGCGTAGCCCTCAAGCTGAGTCCAAATGATGTGAATACAAACTGGCTATATGGTCAATATTTTTATAACGAAGGAGTAGATTTAAAAGAGCGTTCTAACAAAACGAAGGGCACCAAACCGGAAGATGTAAAAATGAAAGCTGAATTAAATATGCAATCAACAGCAGCATTCAACAAGGCAATTCCATTTGTTGAAAAGGCTATGGGAATAATGGAAAACGGTTATAAAAAATCAGATAAATCAAGATACAAATCCGTTTCTGATCTCGGACAGAGAATCTATACCAACATGAATCAAAAAGACAAGGTAAAAATCTACCAGGACAAGTACGATACCGCGGAGACGAAGTTCGTGAAGTAATAAGAATCTATAAATTAATTGAAGGCCTGGATGTATATCCGGGCCTTTTTAATTTTAATGATTAATACCTTAACAATTAACTAATTCTTTACCCGTGCTTTTTCAAATAGTCAAGAGGTAGCACAAGCTTATGCAAAGCAGCAACTTTTTCTATAGCAATTGTAAGGGTTGAAGTCGTTCTATTTGGGATAGGCGCTTTTGCATTAACCCTAAATAGGGAATTTCCAACTCCTTCAATATTCACGTCATTGATAATTCCTTGCGTGCTTTCTTCAATGATTTTGCCGTGTAGTAAGGGCTTGTAAAATTCGACAAGCTTCAATGCATTTTCTTTAGTATAGGTTTCTATCATATGGGTTTTTTTAGCAGAGTCAAAATTACATTAATTTAAAACCTAAAGTGTTTTTTAAATTGATGGGTAAACATTGATTCAGTTTGGCGTTTATTCTACTTAACATAATATTAATTATAGGCATTTTTGAATAAATAATGATTTAAAAATGTGTCTGTAATGTAAATACCAACAATTAACAATATAAAAACTTTAATTCTTAACGTCTTATTAGCTAATGCAGTTTACCTGGCCTCAACGTTCTTTTATTTGAGCACTTGGCTTGGAATGATTTTATGAGCTTTTACATCATAATTTTTTACACAAGATTTATAGTTCTACCCCGCAAGGAAATCAAACTGGATATCTTCTAATAGAATTATTCCTGCGGCTTCATTTTTGGGAATTTTTCTATAAAGGCTGTTATAATATTTTGAAATTTCACATCATCGCCGAAAAGAAAATGATGTTCGATTGGCAGCACATAGATTGGATGATCGGCTAATTCTTTTTCAAATTTCTGAAGACGTACACCATCTTTTTCTGTAGTCAGAATTATTCGTTTATCTGGTTCTAACTTTTCAAAATGTTTTTTTATGTCCTTCAAGTCGTCGCTATTAAAAACATGATGGTCATTATACCTGATCATATCATAGGTATCCACATAGTTGTTTAATAGATCTTTGAGTGGTTTGGGATTTGCAATACCAACTATAAGCAGGATATGTGTATCCGGGCTTAAGATTTTTTTTTCTTTTGTAAATAAATGATATGGGGTCTCATATTCAATACTTGTGAAAAAAACCTGTTGCTCCTCCAGGGGGTTTAGTTCTTTCACTAAGCTGGCGCGTTCCTCCATACTTAATTCAGGGATGCATTTGGTAACAATTATCAGATCTGCACGCTTACTGCTTGCTTTTACATCCCGAAGATCGCCCGCAGGAAGCATCAGGTCCTGCGTAAATAGATTTCGGTAGTCGGTCAACAATATATTAAGTCCGGCATCTACCTGTCTGTGCTGAAAAGCATCATCGAGAATGATTACTTCAGTTTCGGGTTTTGCGTGTAATAGTTGTGGAATGGCAGCAAGCCTTTCTTCGCATACGGCCACCGTTACTTCTGGAAATTTTTTATGAAATTGCATTGGCTCATCGCCGATATCTATTGCCGTTGTATATTCGTTGGCGATAGCAAACCCCGAAGTATTTCTTTTATAACCCCTGCTTAAAGTTGCCAGCTTATACCGGCTCCTCAACATCCGGATCAGGTATTCTACCATCGGTGTTTTTCCTGTTCCGCCCACGGCAAGATTGCCAATAC
>JBKJPO010000311.1:0-9268 GCA_046595095.1 Chitinophagaceae bacterium | reverse complement strand
CGTTTCTGAAGAGGAGTTTTTTGAGCACCAACTTCCATCAGGCCGGCAATTTTTCCAATTTCCGTTTTCATCCCGGTTGCAGTTACTACAGCTTTTGCAGAACCATTACTTACTATGGTTCCTTTGAAAACCATATTAAGCTGATCCCCCGGAACAAGGCCTGATCCATTTATAGGTTCAGACTTTTTTTCCATAGAATGGCTCTCTCCCGTTAAGGAAGATTCATTCGTTTTAAATGAACTGAGTTCTATTAATCTTGCATCTGCGGGAACAATATCTCCTGCAGCCAGCAAGATAATATCGCCTGGCACAAGCTCGCTTGCATCAATTTTTGCAGAATTATTATTGCGGTTTACTAATGCATATTGCGCCGACATTTTCTGCAACATTCTTACCGATTCTTCAGCATTATTCTCTTGTGAATAACCCATCCAGGCATTTCCAAAAATGATGGCAAGAATAACAAATGCATCAGTATGCTCTCCAACAATAAATGAAATTACTGAAGCAATGATCAAGATGAGGATCATTATATCTGTAAACTGTGAAAGAAGAATAGATAATTTGCTCCTGTGTTTGGATTCTTGCAAAACATTAGCACCAAACTGTTTTTGCAGCTCCTTAACAACTTCTTCATTCAAACCTGAAGTGGATGATTTGAGTTGACTTAAAACCTTTTCATGTCTAATCTGATAGAATGCTAACATAAATGCTATATAACATGTTGTCAGATTAAAGTTAAGTCAAAATATTCCGCGCTGTTTGTTCTCAAAGGCTTTGAATCAAAAGAATAGAATTTTATAAAAGCCGGAGCTGCATGCGGTAAAATAGAGATAAAAAAATAGCAGAGTTATATCAATTTTAATACCTGGATTCCGCAGTCAATTAAATTATGGAGTACTATCTTGTAAAACTACTAAAATGACATTCTTGAAAATTATCATCAATCATCGAGTTTCAATACCGCGAGAAACGCTTCCTGTGGCACTTCAACATTACCGATCTGTTTCATTCTTTTTTTACCTTCTTTTTGTTTCTCCAACAACTTACGTTTACGGCTGATATCACCACCATAACAT
This sequence comes from Chitinophagaceae bacterium, assembly GCA_046595095.1. Classification (GTDB taxonomy): domain Bacteria; phylum Bacteroidota; class Bacteroidia; order Chitinophagales; family Chitinophagaceae; genus Ginsengibacter. Next base: position 8,189 of record JBKJPO010000311.1, on the reverse strand, counting down.
TTTGCCGTAACATCTTTACGCATCGCACTGATATTTTCCCTGGCCACTACTTTAGCGCCTATGGCAGCCTGTATCGCGATCTGGAACTGTTGTCTTGGAACAAGTTCTTTCAATTTTTCACAAAGCTTCCGGCCAAATTCATGCGAACGAACCCGGTGAATGAGTGCGCTTAATGCATCTACTTTTTCTGCATTGAGGAGAATATCCATTTTCACAATATCACTTGGCCGGTAACCAATCGGGTGGTAATCGAATGATGCATAGCCACGCGTGAGGCTTTTGAGCCTGTCATAGAAATCAAAGACGATCTCGGTAAGCGGCATCTCGAAAGCAAGTTCTACCCTTGTTGGTGTAAGATATCCCTGGGATATCAGGATCCCACGTTTACCAATACAAAGTGTCATGATATTTCCGATATATTCCGGTTTTGAAATTATCTGCGCACGGATGAATGGTTCCTCGATCTTTTCGATCCGGCTTGGATCGGGCATCTGTGAAGGATTATTTACTGTAATAACTTCATCCCTTGTAGTGGTTGCAATAAAACTAACGTTTGGAACGGTGGTAATTACTGTTTGATTGAATTCTCTTTCCAGTCGTTCCTGGATGATCTCCATGTGAAGCATTCCTAGAAATCCACAACGAAAACCGAAGCCGAGTGCCTGTGAAGTTTCCAGTTCAAATGTGAGAGAAGCATCGTTCAACTGCAGCTTTTCCATACAATCCCTTAGTTCTTCAAACTCGTCTGTATTAACCGGGAAGATACCCGCAAATACCATGGGCTTTACTTCTTCAAATCCATGTATGGCTTCTTTACAAGGGTTTGCAGTAGTAGTTATGGTATCTCCTACTTTAACTTCCTTGGCATTTTTTATACCCGTGATTACATAACCAACATCACCGGCCAGCATCTCTTTCTTTGGTTCAAGACCAAATTTTAAAATTCCTACTTCATCTGCACCGTACTCAAGCCCTGCATTAGTAAACTTGATCTTCTCTCCTTTTCTCAAACGTCCGTTAAATATTCGGAAGTACACAATAATACCCCTGAATGAATTAAAAACACTGTCGAAAATCAATGCCTGTAATGGCGCCTCGGTATCTCCTTTTGGAGCTGGAATGCGATCGATGATCGCTTGTAATATCTCCACAATTCCAATCCCACTTTTGCCACTGGCCAACAAAATCTCTTCCTCCTTACAACCAATAAGTTCCACGATCTGGTCCCTTACTTCCGGGATCATTGCTCCATCCATATCGATCTTGTTGATAATCGGGATGATCTCAAGGTTATTTTCAATTGCGAGATATAGATTAGAAATGGTTTGCGCCTGTATGCCTTGTGTAGCATCAACAAGCAATAATGCGCCTTCGCAAGCTGCAAGAGCACGACTGACTTCGTAACTAAAATCCACGTGGCCCGGGGTATCAATGAGATTTAAAATATATTCCTGTCCGTTGAGCTCGTAGTTGATTTGAATCGCATGGCTTTTAATAGTAATACCTTTCTCACGTTCCAGATCCATGTCGTCTAATACCTGCGCCTGCATATCGCGATCGCTGATGGTATGGGTAAATTCAAGTAAACGATCTGCCAGCGTGCTTTTCCCATGATCAATATGTGCGATAATGCAAAAATTCCTAATGTTCTTCATAATTGGCGGCAAAGATAAGTGAAAAGGACGTGTTGATCCGTTTGAATTAAGCTTTGAATGTTAAAGAGATGAGTTGTGTTCCAAACCTCGGAGAGTTCAGCCGTTTTCGTTTTTTTATTTGAAAAAAAATACAGAGTAAGACTATCCAGGTTGAATCTGACTGTCTTATTTAAAATAACTAAGGTTTGTATCCGGTTTCAAAACCAACACTGTTTCATAGATCAGTTTGATTGTATTTTCGATATCGTCACGATGAAGCATCTCAACTGTGGTATGCATATACCGGAGCGGAATTGATATTAGGACAGAAGGGCATCCATCATTTGCATAAGCAAATGATTCGGTATCCGTTCCTGTACTACGACTCACTGCCCTGTATTGAACAGGAATGCCTGATTTAGTTGCAGTAGCCTGTACAATGTCAAGCAATTTATTATGAACTGCAGGTCCAAAAGCTAGTGACGGGCCCTTCCCGCAAGAGCATTCCCCCTCAATCATTTTATTAATCATGGGAGTGGAAGTATCATGTGTTACATCCGTAACTATTGCAATATCAGGCTTGATTCTCCGGGCAATCATTTCCGCCCCTCGAAGTCCTGTCTCTTCCTGAACTGCATTTACAACATATAGTCCGAAAGGCAATTTTTTCTTATTCTTTTTGAGCAGTCTTGCAACTTCAGCGATCATAAATCCACCAATCCTATTATCGAATGCCCGACCGATGTAATAATTATATGGCATTTCTTCAAACCCATCTTCATAAGTAGCTACTGCGCCGATATGAATTCCTAAGGCATCAACTTCTTTTTTATTCCTGGCTCCGCAATCAAGGCATAGATTTTCAACTTTAGGCTGTGTTTCTTTTTCTGAATTGCCCATTCTTGTATGAATTGCAGGCCAGCCGAATACCGCTTTTACAGCACCTTTTTTTCCATGAATAACAACCCGCATAGAAGGCGCTATCTGGTGGTCTACCCCGCCGTTTCTTTTAAGATAAATCAATCCTTCACTGGAAATATAATTAACATACCAGCTTATTTCATCTGCATGTGCTTCTATCACAACTTTAAATCGTGCAGCCGGGTTTATTACACCTACCGCTGTTCCATATGGATCAGTAAAATAACTGTCGGTAAAAGGTTTGATATACTCAAGCCACAATTTCTGACCACCGCTTTCAAAACCAGTCGGTGAAGGATTGTTGATATAATTCTTTAGAAACTCAAGTGATTGTACTTCCAGAATGGATTTTGCTTTCCTGATCTTTGCCATGCGGTAATTAAAATTTAACGTGCAAAGTAAAGCATTTAATTCGAGCCGATTGCAACCAGCACGCATTGCAACAGCATCATGCCATCAAGGCCTGCCAGGTAAATGTAATCAGAAGGATATTTGCGGCTCAGCCTGATAAGAAAGAATGAAACAATGGTTGATAGAAAAAAAGCATTGAACATGACAATATTCCCGGAGAGTATTAATTCATAAACTGATAAACAGAGAAATGTTCCCAGCAAAATGTAAACAATAGTATATGATTTGATAAGTCCAAGCTTTACAGGAATGGTACCTATATTTTCCTGCTTATCGGTATCCATATCGCGGATGTCGAATAAGAGGCAAAGCATGAACATAAATATGAATCTCCTTACAAAGACCAATTGAAATGAAGCAGCTGAAATATTTATTTCATCAACTGGAAACCATACCGTAACAATTGTCCATAATAATGCAAGGGTGAATATCTTGATCAATCCAAAATCTTTTAACCGCTTTTTCTTTCCGAATGGTAAAGCAGGATAAGAATATAAGAATGCCACAAGACCCACCATGCCTAGAAAAATAAAATTATGAAGCTCGAAAAAAAACAGGCAGTAAAGACAGGTAAGAATTCCTGTGACGATTAAAATAAGATGGATTTGTTTGTGTTCACTTGACCAGGCGAATCTTTCGGAATTTTTGCCTGCTGTTTTTTTAACCAGGTAGTGCAGATTGTACTGTGCCAGCGTGGCTCCAAATACAAATAGATAAAAACTATAATGATTTAATGGAACATGCAACAAAAGATTCGTCTGAATACAAAATGCTACAGCACAAATTGCAATATAGATACTGCCAAAAAATAAAATGTCGATAACCTTTTTAAACAAAGTTCCTACCTGATGATTATGATTGGATCAGAAGAAACGGTATCACTTTTATTTTGAGCCTTGTCTTTGAGCACAAATCTAAAAATAGCAGTGTCATTACGGTTGCACTTCGGGGACACAAGAGGGACAGTACCGTTTACTTCGTAACCGTAAGTCACAAGTATTTCGCCTTCCTGGTTTTTGCTGGTAGGAAATTCTGGTAGCTTATAAAGTGGTCTTTTCAAATTGCTGGCCAAACAATTGCGGACAAATTGTTGCACAAATAAAGAATCAGTCAGGTCTCCTTCAGCATCCGTAAATGAAAGTGTGAATGTAATTACTTCACCACGGCTCAGTTTTTTGGTATTAACTGATTTATATTTCAATTGTGGAATGGTAGAAAATTTGTCTTTCTTACAGCCAGCTAATAAAAAAATGAATATGGTTAATATAATCGGGTAACGCATCTTTGTTGTTTAATTATCAAATTTAATTATTCCACCTGAATAAAGCTGAACAATTAAAAGATTGGGAAAAGATTATTTTCGCTGCCTCTTACAAGAATTTTGATAAGATATGTTTGGATATTTTTCATTACCAGTACGAGTGTAACCCTTTATACAATGAATTTGTTAAAAGACTTAACATAAATCCGGCCCAGGTTACCCGAATAATTGAAATCCCCTTCTTGCCAATACAATTTTTTAAAACAAGCACGGTAAAGAGCGGCATATTTGATGTGGAGGCCATCTTTGAAAGCAGTGGCACAACTGCCCAGGTCACCAGCAGTCACCATGTAAAGGATCTCTCGCTTTATAAAACAAGTTTCACAAAAACCTTTGAGCAGTATTACGGCAAAGCTTCCACCTGGTGCATAATGGGCCTCTTACCTTCTTATAGGGAAAGACAGAACTCCTCCCTTGTAATGATGGTGGATGAACTTGCAAAAGCAAGTGGACATCCATTAAGTGGTTTTTATCTTGATAACAGGGATAAACTGTACCAGGCTTTAATACATAATGAAATCCGGCAACAGCCTACACTCCTCATCGGGGTAACATTTGCACTTCTAGAAATGGCAGCTCAATATAAATTACAACTATCCCATTCCGTTATTATGGAAACCGGCGGTATGAAAGGCAGGGGCAGGGAACTCACCAGGGATGAGGTTCATAAGATTTTACAGGATGCCTTTGGCACGCAACAGATCCATTCTGAATACGGAATGACGGAACTTCTCTCCCAGGCTTATGCCAAAAAAGATGGGCTTTTCAATACGCCAAGGTGGATGAAAGTGATGGTAAGAGATGAGGATGATCCGCTCTCTGTTACTGAGCCAAACTTATTGATGAAAAAGCCGGCAACCGGGCTTATAAATGTAATCGACCTGGCTAATATCCATTCCTGTGCCTTTATCGCTACTGATGATATCGGGAGGCTACATCCAGGTGGAGAGTTTGAAGTACTGGGGCGGGCGGATAAGAGTGATATAAGGGGATGTAGTTTGATGGTGGCTGACTAAAAAAAAATTGAACTATCAAGGCCCGAAGCAGCACTAAGTTTTATCTTTCAAATCTTGAATTTTCTCTTGTTGTGTCCTCGTGTTGGTGGTTCAAAAAAAAATTATCTCCGCCGGCCTTCCAAGATCCTGTAAAATGACCGGCTACGTATCTCCTCCAACGTTAGCCCTGTTTCCAATGCTTCTTCCTCTGAAATTGCACCACAATTCATCGCTTTGAGGAAAAAATTCAAAAGCCCCTGGCCTGTTGCTGCGTCGTCAAAAATATCCCCGGTTAAGGTTGAAATAGCGGCACGATCAACAAAGGTTTTAAGCCGGTGTACTGCCTCATCATAACTACCAAGGAAAAAATTATACGTAGCAGCATATCTCATCGGAAGTTGGGCGGGGTTTAGATCCCAGCCCTGGTAAAATCCATTTACCAGTGAATGCATAGTGTGCCCATAACCAATTCTCCATGCATTGTGCACTGAATCCTGGTTCTCTTTTATTTGTTCAGCAGAAAGGTTATCTCCACGATTAGGAGCGATTGGCATGATGTTCGTCGCCCCATCCGAAAGCCAGATGCCGGTGCTTCCCAGGGCTACTTTAGTCATATGGTGAGCGAAGTCGCAAACAGGGTGCGACATGGTCTGGTACTTTGCAGTGATGCCACACGAAGCTGTATAATCGTATGTACCAAAATGTGCCGCTATACATCTGCCTTCACTTGCTTTGATGATTCGAAACAATGGATTACGGCCCTCATCATCCATTACAATCTGCGTGGCCTCAACCATTGTCTCCATTTTTAAACTGCCCGGAGAAAGATTATTCTTTTTTTCAATAATGTCAAAAAGACGTACCAGGGTAATCACTTGTTCGGGTATGGTAACCTTGGGCAACATCACCACAAAATTCTCCGGGAGCTTTGCGCCGGTCTTTTCCAACAATGTTGAAAGAAAAATATCCATCGTCCTCACTCCTCTATTTTTGTGGTCTTCTGTAAATGGTTTTATCCTGATACCGATGAATGGGGAGATCGTTTTGTTTTCCATACCAATTGCAAGTTCATTTGCGGCATTGATTGCGGTTGCATCTTCTTCTGCATCCGGCCTATTCCCAAAACCATCTTCAAAATCTATCCTGAAATCTTCAACAGCTTCTGTTTGCAATTTGTGTATGATCTTATTGTATACCGCAAACGGAAGCCATGCAACTTCGTTCTTGCGCTCAGCCTTTTCTAATTTCTCAAGTTTCGAACTGAGGGCTCTAACAGCGTTTGCGCTTCCAGGTAAGTGAGCAGCACCTGGTAGTTGTAAAACCTTAGCCAGGGTTACAAAATCCGGAGCATAAGTCTGCAGATTTTTTAATGCGATTTCTCCCATCCTTACCGTAGTGTCCGATTTAAACAAATTCGCTCCACCATAAACAGTATGTACTGCTTGCCTGTCGGGTTTGTCGCCGGGATATTTTTTTTGAAAAGCTAGATTAGCAGCTCCCAACGTACTCAACAATTGATCCTTATCAGTATCGTTGATCGAAAATTTCATCATTATAGTTTAATTTATGATCCGCGGTAAGTTGTGTAACCGAAAGGATTTAATAAAAGCGGAATATGATAATGCTCCGTAGAATCAATGTTAAAACTTATTTCAATAAAAGGATAAAAAGACACTATCTTATTATTAGTAAAATAAGATTTAGTTTCAAACCTCATCTTATAAATTCCCATTAGTTTGGTTTCATCATCAAGCAGGTTCGGTATCCGGCCATCGTTATTTGTGGATCCTTTAGCAATGCTTTGCCATGTGCCGTCTTGCAGTTTGTACAGGATTATTTCAACGCCTGACGCTGGTTTCCCAGTTGAAGTATCAAGGATATGCGTTGTTAGCTGGCTCATGATAATAATTTTTCTAACCTGATCTTTGTAATATTATTTTGCTCCTCAGCAGCTATGATAATCTCATCGGCAGGCTCATTGAGCAAACGCCAGCGCAGGGTTCCCAAAATTTCTGCTGCCGATTTTCCCGAAGCATTAATAATAAAAATGTAACCAAATTTTTCTTCGTATAGCCTGTTACATTCTGCAAGCGCTTCAAGTACCTCATTTGATTTGTCTTTTACTCCAGCCTGCTCTGCTTCTGCCCATGATGCCGTATCAACAAATTTCTCACTTAGCTTAGCCGAATCCCCGATACGGGGATGGTGGTCAAAAGCCTGTTTGTAATCTGGCTCAGCACATTTGTGCCAGGCATTTTCGGAACTTTCAAATAATTGTTCTTGACTGTCAAATGGAAATCTACCGGCAAGGTCCCGGGCCCATTTTTCTGAACCACAACATTTTTTCAATTCGTATAATAATTGGGTTTCCTCTAAATCGTTTAACTGTTTTAATGTCATAATTATTATTGGTTACTATTCTGCGATTTTTCAAAACCGTTTTCAAATTATATTTCTCTTTCTGCTTAAAATTATACAACCGTCGGGAAACGGTTCACGTTTTTATAATAAATATAAACTGCAGGTTCTTTACCCATCGCTGTAAACCATTGCTGGCAATAAGGAGCCATCCAGAGGGAGTCGCCCTTTTTTATTGGATACCAGTCATGGTCCAGCATATAAACACCTTGTCCCTGAAGGTAGAGCAGTCCATGTTCCATAATATGTGTTTCTACAAACGGAAGATGTCCACCAGGATCATAAGTAAAAATATTCACTGCCATATCGAATGAGGAATTGTCTGGCAATAATACCTGTAGCCTCAATGCAGGATCACCAAGATAGGTTGGTGCTTCTACTTTAGATGCGTCTCCAAAGATTGGAGCGGGAGCCTCAGCACCCTCAAGTGCTTCGTAAACTTTATGAAAGGTAAGGATCTTTGTATCTTCTTTTATCCCGGTAAATGCA